>JBDKJK010000244.1:0-4137 GCA_039796675.1 Chloroflexota bacterium | reverse complement strand
TTTGAACCGTGATTCCACCCTCACTGAACGCAACAATCCCAACCTTTACCGTAGATGGTTGCCGTTCTACAAAGTCAATTGCCGCTTCTTTGGCGGCTTCCAAACGGTTCGGTTTGAAATCCTCCGCCGCCATACTGCCCGAAACATCAAAGGCAAGGATGACGATTCCTTCCACCTTCGGCAAACTCACCACCACCCGCGGACGAGCCAATGCCACAAAGAGAACCGTGAGCCCAACTAAAAAGAACAACGCCGGAATGTGCCTGCGCATGCCCACGTCACGCCCAGACGATTGCTTCACCAAGCCCAAGCTGCCATAACGAAGCGCGATCTGCCTGCGCTGCTGCTGGATATTGAAATACATCAACATCAACAGCGGTATCAGCGCCAACAACCAAAGCATACTTTCCCAAATGAAGCTCATTAAATTACTTCACTTTCGGCGCTGACGGCGCAGCATCACAAAACTTGCAATGGCATGGATCAAGTCCGCTTCGGTGGAAAGCGAGAGCACATCCACACCAGTGCGCTTGAAAGACTCAGCCAGGGCTTCTTCGCGCTTTTGTGCCGCATCCATGAATCGTTGGCGAAATTTTTTATCGCTGGTATCCACGAACAACTGCTCACCCGTTTCGGCATCTTCCAGCACAATGTGACCCACATCCGGCAGAGTCGTTTCACGCGGGTCCCACAGGCGAATGGCAATCACTTCATGCCGTTGTGCTAATAAACCCAAAGTGCGCTCCCAACCCGGCGTGCTGATAAAGTCTGAAACTACGAACACGAGCGAGCGTTTCTTAATGCTATGCAACCCACCACGGATCAAAGCGGATAGGTCGGTCATCGGCACACGGTTGAGACGCGGCTGCTTGAGCAGATCGTTAATGAGACGCAACACATGCAGCCGCCCGCCTCGCGCTGGGACCGTATGCTGGGCGCCGCTCCCAAACATCACCGCCCCGACGCGATTCCCGTGCCGCGTAAGCAGGCGTGATAACACGCCCACAAAATCGACCAAGACCGTGCGCTTTTGCGTATCCAGCGTGCCAAAATCTACAGACGGACTCAGATCCAGCAGGAACCACGCAATGATCTCGCGGTCTTCCATATACTCGCGGACGTAGAGCGTATCCATGCGCGCGCTGACGTTCCAGTCAATGTAGCGGATGTCGTCTTGCGGTTGATACTCGCGCAAGTCGGCAAAATCGACGCCGGAGCCGCGGAACAGGCTGCGATAATCACCCTGTAGATATCCGTCCAGGCGGCGAATGACCTGCCAATCCAGCCGGTGCAGAATGCGCTCAGGCGTTCGCGCGGAGGTTGAAGTGTTCATTCAATGGCACCACAGGGACGGGAAGACGGTCAAGAATTTTTTTCAGAATATCATCGCTGGACACTTCATCCGATAGAGCTTCATACGAAAGCACCAAACGGTGACGGATAACATCCAACGCCATATCGAGTACATCCTGCGGCAAGACGTAGGTACGTCCGCGCACGAAGGCAATCGCTTTGGCAGTGAGAATCAAGTTGATCGAAGCACGCGGGCTGGCGCCAAAGGTAATGTAATGTTCCATATCGTTCAACCCCACCAGCTTGGGGCTGCGTGTGGCATTGACCAACTTGACCACATATTCGATCAACGCCGGGTCTACATAGACCTGGTCCACTTTCTTTTGCAGTTCCACCAATTCATCCGTAGTAAGCACACGTTGAATGGCTTGCACCGCACCGGTCATGCGCTCTACAATGACAAATTCTTCGGTTGGGGTTGGGTAGCCCACCAAGACCTTGAGCATGAAGCGATCCACCTGCGCTTCGGGCAAGGCATACGTGCCTTCGGTTTCGATGGGGTTCTGAGTTGCCAACACCAAAAACGGATTCGGCACTTTGAAGCTCTCACGCCCGATGGTCACTTGTCGCTCTTGCATCACTTCGAGCAAGGCGCTTTGCACTTTGGCAGGCGCACGGTTAATTTCGTCGGCAAGCAATAAGTTAGTGAAAACCGGACCCAACGAGGTATTGAACTCGCCCGTCTTTTGGTTATAAATTCGCGTACCGATCAAATCAGCAGGGACAAGGTCTGGGGTGAATTGAATGCGTTTGAATTCACCGCCAATGGAATCTGCCAAGGTCTTAATTGCCATCGTCTTTGCCAAACCCGGCACACCTTCTACAAGAATGTGTCCGCGCGCGAGCAGGGCGACAACAAGACGTTCCAATAAATGATCTTGCCCAACGATAACCTTCTTTACTTCATATAACACACGTTCCATCGGAAGTTGGTTCTCGCGATTTGCTTGTTCCATAGTTGAGTCTCCTTGAGAGTTTCCGTCATTGCGAGGAGGGCGATAGCCCGACGAAGCAATCTCATAAGCATGCTTGGAGATTGCTTCGCCGCCAAAAACAAAGGCGCGGCTCGCAATGACGTAATAGCTACTAATACGGCGGCGACCCCATGCCGCCTACTGCGACGTTGATGGGAACCGCAAAGGCAATGCCTACAAAAAAATTATCTTCAGTGGGGTTGGTTAGACCGGTGACAATGCCGATCACATGTCCCTGACGGTTGAGCAACGGACCGCCTGAGTTGCCGGGGTTGGCGGCGGCGTCGAATTGGATCATACCGGGGATCACGATGTTGCTATTCGGTATTCTGAACGTACGGTCAAACCCAGAGATCACGCCCGAACTCATCGAACCATACAAGCCGAATGGGTTGCCCACCACGAACGCCTCATCCCCCACTCGCATCGCGCCGGGGTTGCCCAAAGTGGCAGGGAAAAGCACAGGCGGCGAATCAAGGGCTTGAATGACGGCAAGGTCCAACTCGGGAATCTCAGTAATAATCTGAGCCTCAGATTCGGTGCCATCTGCAAAGGTGACCGTGATGCGAGTCGCCCCGTTGATGACATGCAGACTGGTGAGGATGTCGCCGAACGAATCGACAACCACGCCGCTGCCCAAGCCGAAACCTGTTTCAGCGTTCCGATGCCTTTCCTCCGTCTGGATCAAAACCAGCGACGGGCGAATCACTTCATACACTTGCGCTGAATACGCAGGCGGCGGAGTGGCTGATGCCATGGCGGAGGCGATCGATGCATTGACATCTTCTGCATCAAGCAAAGCAGGGCGGACGATGACGAGATGATAGAGTAGAAAAGCTAACAGGGCGGCAAAAACTCCCGAAGCAAAAGGCAAGCCGCGGCGGAGTTGGGAGGCGATGTTCTTTATCCCCTTTTTAAATCGCTCTAGGTTTGAATCTGTTGATTCGCTCATGCATACTTCCTTGATGGTGAACTCGTGGAACGTAGGCGAACTATAAAGAAACTATACGTGGATTATTTTAGATAAAGATGAGAGAAAACATCGTGTTCTTACAAAGGGAGGAAAGTCTCATAAAAACCACACAATTGATGTGATGGAATGTATACTTTTAGGAGACAGTAGCCAGTATTCAGTAATCAGTATCCGGTATTCAGAAGCAAAGAGGTTGAGATGAATGTTTCAGATGCAATTCGATTGAAGCGAGCGGTACGTAAGTTTCAAGACAAGCCCCTGCCCACAGACGTGGTACATGCCATCTTGAATGCAGGGCGAAGGTCGCAGTCTTCGAAAAACACGCAGGCGTGGCAATTCATTGCCATTCAAGAAAAGTCTATCTTAAAAGAACTTTCCACTTGCGGTGAATGGGCGGGGCATTTAGCTGGCGCAGCGTTGGGCGTTGCGATTTTGACTCCTGACCCTGAAGGCAAGTTTCAGATCATGTTCGATGCGGGGCAAGCGGCGGCGTTCATGCAACTCGCTGCATGGGAGTTGGGAGTCGGCTCTGTGCCTGCATCGTTGTATGAGTTCGATAAATCGCGTGAGATCCTAAAATTCCCAGCAGAATGGCATTTGCGTATCGCACTGTCGTTCGGGTATCCGCTAGAAGAAACGAAGTTATCCGCGCCACCAAAGAAGGGTGGACGAGTGGCGTTGGAGGATGTGGTGCATTGGGAGAAGTGGTGAGACGATTGACGATTGATCTTACATTGTGCGTACGTACTTAAACTACAGTTGCCGAAGAAATTCCTGTCTACTGGTAACGCTGTTTCCCCATGAGAAAATTTCTCCCTCTTTTTTGTGATGTGTACT
>JBDKJK010000243.1:0-16226 GCA_039796675.1 Chloroflexota bacterium | reverse complement strand
CCCGTCCATTCGGCGACTAATGCCCCCCAAGTAAGCCCTGCTCCAAAGCCAACAAAGACCACCTTGTTGCCGCTTTTTAGTTTTCCTTTTTCCACTGCTTCCACTGCCGCAATCGGAATGGATGCGGTGGATGTGTTTCCATAACGATCAACGTTGATAACAAATTTATCCATTGGCATTTTGAGATATTTCGCCGCAGTTTCGATAATGCGGAAATTCGCCTGATGAGGAATGATCCAATCAACATTTGCAGTGGTTAAACCTGCGAGGTCAAGGGCTTCTTTGGTGGCGCTGCCCATCACACGCGTAGCAAAACGGAAGACTGCCTTGCCATCCATTTGAATGAAATGCTTGCCTTCATGAACTGTTGATTCGTTAGCCGGATATCGCGCTCCACCACCGGGCAGGGTCAGAGTATCTGCACCAGAACCGTCTGAGTGCATTACAGCAGAAAGGACACCACCAGGCTTGTCACTCGCTTGCAAAACGAATGCGCCTGCACCATCCCCAAACAAGATACAGGTATTACGGTCTTTCCAGTTCACAAAACGCGAGAGGGTTTCTGAGCCGATCACCAGGGCGTTTTTGATCGACCCACTGCGAATTGCCTGTGCCGCCATATTGGTAGCATAAATAAAACCTGAACAGGCGGCAAGCAAGTCAAAGGCTCCGGCTTTGGTTGCGCCGATCTGATCTTGTACGATACAGGCTGTAGCAGGAAAAATATATTCAGGCGATGATGAAGCAACAATGATGAGGTCGATCTCAGTTGGAGCCAGATTCGCCACTTGTAGGGCTTTGATCGCACTATCCACAGCCAGTGTGGAGGTAAATTGGTCTTCGCGCGCGATGTGGCGTTCTCGTATGCCCGTGCGGTCACGAATCCATTCATCACTGGTTTCCACCATTTTTGCGATGTCGTCATTGGTCAAGACAGGTTCAGGGACGCTAACGCCCCAGCCTGTAATATGCGCGTATGGCATTCTTTCTCCTTATTGAAAGCGGCTGAGGATTAAAGTCGCGTTGTGTCCGCCAAACCCAAAGGAATTCGACATGACATTTCCCACGTTCAATTTGCGGGGTTGATTCGGCACATAGTCCAGATCACAGACAGGATCAGGAGTTTCATAGTTGATGGTGGCAGGCACAATGTCATTTAAGATCGTCAATACACAAACGACCGCTTCCAACGCGCCAGATGCGCCCAGCAAATGCCCAGTCATTGATTTGGTGGAGGAAACAGGAATCTTATATGCCTGCTCACCAAAAACTGTCTTAATAGCTGCCGTCTCGCTTTTATCGTTCAACTGCGTCGATGTACCGTGAGCGTTGATGTAATGAATATCTGCCAAATCAAGCCCGGCGTCCTTCAATGCCAAACTCATGGAGATCGCAGCACCCGCACCATTCTCTGCCGGGGCAGAAATATGATGCGCATCGTCAGATGTGCCATAGCCAGTAAATTCACACAGGATATTTGCACCACGTGCCTGGGCATGTTCAAGAGATTCGAGAATCAACACACCCGCACCCTCTCCCATCAAAAAGCCATCACGATCTTTGTCGAACGGGCGTGAAGCTCGCTCCGGCTCCTCATTGCGGGTGGAGAGGGCTGTCATCACATTCATGCCTGCCATGGTCAGTCCGGCAATCCCAGCCTCCGAAGCGCCAGCCACCATCACATCAGCGGCGCCGCGCCGAATCATTTCTGCGGCTTCGCCCAAGGCATTCGTACCAGAGGCGCACGCTGTTGCCAGTGCCATGTTTGGTCCACGCGCGCCAATGCGAATGGCAAGATTTCCCGATGCGCTGTCGGAAATCATCATCGGGATGAGAAATGGGCTAACACGATCAGGTCCGCGTTCTCGCATAGCTTCGTATTGTTCAATGATCGTGATCACGCCGCCAATGCCCGAGCCAATTAAGATCCCCACGCGATCACGATTTTCATCATTGATCTTCAAGCCGGAGTGTTCAAGCGCTTCGATAGCAGCCGCCGTGGCAAAATGGGTGAAGCGGTCCATCTTACGCGCCTCACGCGTGCCGAACATGGATACGGCATCAAAACCCTTTACCTCCGCTGCGAACTTCGTTTTATGCCCATTGGCATCAAACGCCGTAATAGGAGCCGCGCCAGATTTCCCAGCCAGCAGGGCATTCCATGTGTCTTTTACATTGTTTCCTACAGGGCTGATGCACCCCAACCCTGTAACAACCACTCGTTTTCTCATCGAACATGTACTCCTTAAGGTGAAATACTAAAAAAACAGGACAAGTAAACTTGTCCTAATAATTAACACAAAATATAAGGTTTGGACACGCAGAGAAAATAAGTCTTTTTCTTGTTAAACCTGCAAGTAAAAACCCATTAAGATTTCTTCAACAGAGACCAAACCTGCTGAATGTGCAACCGATCGTGATCTGCCATAAAACCGGCAACCTCCCGAAAATTGGTGGGCCCAAAAATAGCATGGCGGGCTTTCCGTTCCCAGGCATCTTCGGGCATTGCCTTCAATATTTCAAGCGTAGTAAGCCGGGCTTCTTTAAATTCCTGCAAGGCGGTAAATCCATCTTCTTTGAGGTAGTCGCGTTGATTCGCCCACACACCGGTATCGGGCCTTGGAATAAAGGGGTCGTCACTGCCATTAAATAGATTTAACTGCATGTGATGAATTTCGCGCTCGGTATCGCGCAGATGACAGATGAGTTCGGTCAATGTCCATTCGGTGGAGGATGGTTTTATATTCCAGTCAGCAGGATTAACCTTGCGCAATAAAACATCCATAACAGCCGGGGTGGATCTTTGAATCGCCATGATGGATTCTCTGGAAGTGAAAGAAGGAGTTAGCGACGCAAGGTTGGTGGACTCAAGGTATCGGCGAAGATCGGCTAGCATGCCGCGGGGTCCCGCCTCCGGTCCAGACGTTGAGCCGGATTCTGCTTCCACAAAAAATGTTGCCAGCCCAAGCTTTTTCGCCGGGAGGATGTCGCGCTCTATGTCATTTCCCACCATAAGAACAGGTCCTTCGGGCCAGCCTGCGCGCCCTAGTACCTCGGCATAATAGGCGGCATGGGTCTTCGTAAAATGAAAATCGTCAAAAGTAGAAATCAGTTCAAATTGCTCAGGGTCAAGACCAGCCCAACGCACGCGGTGCCAGGTGGCTGCCCGTGGCAAAAGCGGATCTGTTGCAATTAGGATGCGGAACCCCTGTGAGAATGCCCAATCTACGAACGCTCTGGCATACGGGTTTTGGGTGGTAATTCCTTGCAAGGTTGGGAAAACACGGCTGTAAAATTCTTCAAGGTGTCCTTCAAACTCATCTCTCCCCATGCCCAATTGGGGCGTGAAGTTGTTCTCGAAGACCTCGCGCAAGGTGTACGAAAAATCTTCGCTTTGATTCATAAGCGATGTACTACTTAACAATGCACGACCCACAGCCGCTGGTTCCAAGTGTGGGGCAAAGCTGGTAGATAATGCCTGAAAGTATTTGGGAACAAAAACTTCCTGGTTTGTGTTTAGCAGGGTGTCATCGAGGTCAAGCAGGAGAGTGAGCTTCATTAGGATATAAGACTCCCCCGGAGTCTTTAGGTTAGTCTTCTTTTATCTGAAACTTAAAAGGTAGGGCATGGCACTCACCACACCCTACCTGCGGTTCCGAGATATTTTGTTTGGATTTTTCGCAAAACGCTTGCACCTGAACCCGCCGTTGGAATAAGGCAGTAAGTGGGCGCACCACATGCACATTCAATTTCATGAATTGGCATGAATTTGCCCGCGCAATGGATGGCACTGGGCAAGTTCGGCAAAGCTCAGGTGACCAGGTTTGGTTTTGCGATTTAAGCAGGCGGCATTCTTCCACGTTTTTGCCGCGGAAATAATCGCCATAAAAATGCGGGCACTCGTGCCCGGCGGGAGTCTTCATAAATTAGACGCGGGTGACGTAATCACCAGTGCGGGTATCTACGCGGATGGTATCGCCGACATTAACGAAGTTGGGGCATTGCACGGTTAACCCTGTTTCGGTAATAACTTTCTTGGTTACCCCAGTGGCGGTGTCGCCGCGAATCGCCATTTCGGCTTCAACAACTTTGAGATCCACAGAGGTGGGCATTTCCACATCAATGGCTTCACCTTTGTAAAAGGTTAATTTGACTTCCATACCTTCTTGAAGGAACTGGGCACTGTCGCCGAGCGATTCCTGTTTGATGGCAGGCTGTTCAAAAGTGACTTTATCCATGAAGTAATAGAGGTCGCCATCTTTGTAAAGATAGGAGACGTTGGCAAAATCGAGGGACACATCTTGCACAGATTGCCCTGAATTAAATGTGCGCTCAATATTCGCCCCAGTTAATAAATTTCGGGCTTTCACTTTAATATTGGCGTTACCGCGCCCGGTCTTATTGTGGCTGTAATCCAGCACCTTATAGAGGTTACCATCCAGCTCAAAAGTGACACCTTTACGAAGTTCATTTACATCGATCATACAATTTTCTTTCCTTTTTTATTTTTTTGAAGCGGGCGGATTATACCAATTTGGCACGGAAATTGGGTAGGATGGAAAATCGTTTCTTAATATTGTTGGAGATAAAAAAATAAAAATGCTCCCCACCTAGGTGGGGAGCATTTGAGATGGATATTAGTAACCTACACTCGAAACATCGTTTGTGGGGCGCCACTGCGACCATTTATCCGTAGCGGGGTCAATGGTCATATTCCCTGCTGCGCCGCCCTGCCAGAAGACCTGGAAGATGTTCGGGTCACCGTCACGAATGGATGTAAACGCCAGGTTCGTGCCGCCACAATCCCAAGTGGGGCCAGAATCGCGTCCTTCGTAATCAGTTACACGATATTCCTTGTTATCTCTAAAATCGAAACTGTAGATATCCAAGTTACCGTTCCGTTCAGACTGGTAGGCAATACGGTCTCCCTCAGGTGACCAGACCGCATTGACCGTCTTGCCATCTGTGGTAAGCCTGCGAACTTCCATGCTTTCCAAGTCGATTACATACAGATCTGTTGCACCGTCAACATCAGAGATGTAAGCGATCTGTTTTCCGTTTGACGACCACGCCGGGAATACTTCATCGGTCGTCGAGTCTGTCAGCTGGAATTCAGTACCAGTTTCAACATCCAGGATGAACAGATCCCAATTGCCATTGCGATTGCTTTGGAAGACCAGTTTCTTGATGTCTGGCGAGTAGAAGGCGTTCACATCATCCGCCGGGTCACTCGTTAGCTGGGTCTCTTCACCAGTCTGTTGGCTAATGGTGAATAAATCGAAGCTACCATTTCTATCGCTTTGGAATACAACCGTCTTCGCATCTGGCGCATACATCGGATTCGTGTTGTTCGATTGGCTGTTCGTCAATCGAATCGCCTCTCCGCTTCCGAGAAGATCTGTATAGTACAGCTCAACATTTCCATTACGGTTGCTTTGGAAAACAACGGTTGAATCGTTTGGTGCACGGCTTGGGCGGCTGTCTACAGCCTCATCTTTTGAAAGGTTGTATAGTTTGAAGCCTGGCTGACCTTCAATGCCATCCAGACGATAGATTTCCAAGTTTTCATCTCGGAAGGTGTGGAAGACCAAGCATTGAATACAGATATCGGGCTGCCCAGGAGCAACAGCAAGGGTTGGCTCAGCACAATTGGTTGTCGACGCACTGACGGTTATACCTGAGGGATCATTCAGTGTCATGGTCAAAACACCTCGAGAGCCAGTGACTGTCAGTTTAACACTCTCGCCCGCAGCAAGATGTACAGTGCCACTTTGGATAACATTTCCAGACTGGTCTGTGATTGTGTATGTATATGGAACAGGCATATTGCCACCATTATTAGTAATTATAAATACGGCAACCTCCTCAGAAACACAGACGCCATTCGCAGCCAAAACGGGTGGCGGCGGCGAGGGCGGGGCACAGGTGGTCATATCTACTATAGTGGTTAGCTTTGCATCGCTAGGTGTTGCAAATGTATATGCAGTAGACGAACCAGTGACCATTAATGTAATACTTTGCCCAGCGAGCAGGGAGACTGTGCCAGTCTGAACCACAGTACCACTTGCATCGGTGATGGTGTAGGGATACGGAACGGTCATGTCAGCGCCATTATTGGTTAGCACAAATGTAGCAACCCCGGAAACAGAGGTACAGGCTCCTGTAACAGAAAGATCATCCGGAGTCGGGGGTGTGACTGCTGTACAAGTAGTCATATCCACAACGGTTGTCAACGAACTATCATCTGCAGAAGAGAACGTGTACAAACTAGATTTACCAGTAACCTTAATTGTTACGCTTTGACTAGTATCAAGGTCAATAGTGCCAGAGGCTGCCACAGCACCACTTGCATCAATGATGACATACGAATAAGGCGTGGTCATATCAATGCTTCCGGTGTTGGTGATTACAAACGTGGCTTCTCCATCGTCAGATGTACAGACGCCTTTTATCTCAAGCTTAACAGAAGAAGGTGGAGGAACTACAGACGTACAAGTAGTCATATCTACCATCGTATCCAATGAATCATCATTTTGAGAAATAAAAGTATAAGAAGTCGATATGCCAGACACTATGACCGATGTGCTTTGATTAGCACTGAGTTGGATCGTTCCAGAGCTAATCGGAGTGTTATTCGCATCAACAATGGCATACGAATATGCTTCTTCCATGTCATTGTTTCCAGAATTGGTAATCACAAAAGTAGCTTCACCAGCATTAGATGTACATGCCCCAGTGATTGTAAGTGTAACGGAAGGTGGTGAAGGAAGTCGGCAGGGAGTCACATCCACGAATGTGGTAAGTGAAGAGTCATCTGGAGAGGACAATGTGTAAGAAGAGGATGTTCCAGATACCGTGATCGTTGTACTTTGCCCTGTTTGCAAATCGATCACACCGCTGTCTACAACGTTACCACTATCATCTGTAACCGTATAGTTGTATGGTGTGGTCATATTGCTACCATTGTTTGCGACAACAAAGGTGGCAGTGCCGCTATTAACCCCGCTACAGGCGCCTTGAACATCAAGCTCTACCGGCGGGGTTGTTGGCGTAAAAGTGGCAGTTGCCGTAGTAGTCGGTGTTGCAGTCGGTCTGCGTGAGCATGAGCCGGTTACGCTCAAGGTTACAGAAGACAGGAACGAAGTCTTGTATGTCACGGTCATTGTAGCATTGCCTGCGCCATTGACTGTGACGGATGCCTTCGGCTGAAGATCGACAGGACCAGTCTGGGAAGGATCGGACAGCACATAAATGCCATCACTGACACTTCCAGAAATGTTCGTGATGAGGAAGGTAGCGGTCTGGTCGACGTTACAGAAGACTTTTAGATCTAGCTGCCCATCCACAGGTGTAGTTGTAGGCGAAGGCGTAAAAGTAGCCGTAGCTGTCGATGTTGGTGTTAAGGTATTGGTTGGTGTATTTGTCGGCTTTGGCGTCCTTGTACTAGTAAACGTCGGTGAAGGACCTGGGGTAACAGTAGAGGTTGGGGTTCTTGTTGGTCTGGGTGTTCTAGTAGGGGTTGGTGTGCTTGTATTGCTTGGTGTTGGTGAAGGACCTGGCGTAATAGTAGAAGTAGGTGTAGGTGAAGAGGTCGGGGTAGCCGTGTTACCCGGAGTGCTGGTCTTTGTTGGGGTTGGAGTAAATGTATTGGTCGGTAATGGCAAACAGGTACCAACCGCTTGTAAGTTGACATTATCCAACTCTGATGTCGAATACTTGACAGTCACAGTAGCGTTACCTGCCGCATTAAATGAAATGCTTTCATTTAAATTTAGATTAAGTGGCAACGTCACTGGAGACTTGCCTGGTTCAGACACGGTATAACTTCCACCCACAAGCGGTCCACCTATATTCGTCATGGTAAAAGTGGCAGAAAGATCGTTATTACACGCCACGCCCAAGCCAACATAAGGATCATTAATAACCGCTGCACCTTGAAGATCACCTTGGCTTCCCTGAGCAGGTGTTTTAGTTGGAGTAGGTGTTTTTGCTTTAGTTTTGGTCGGGGTGGGTGTTTTGGTATTAGTCGGAGTAGCAACAACCGCCTGACCTCCCGACTGACTACTCTGGGTAGCCGTTGGTGTTGGGGTGGAGGTGGCTGTTGGTTGCTGTACTGTCTCTTCTGTCGGGGCCTCTGTGGGCGCTTCCGTTGGAGCCTCAGTAGGTGGGGCTTCTGTTGGAGCTTCCGTAGGCGGAGCTTCTGTAGGCGCTTCTGTTGGAGCAGGAGCTTCTGTAGGCGGCTCTGTTGGAGGGTCGGTTGGAGCTGCCTCAACGGGTGGTTCCGTTGGGGCTTCTGTTGGAGCTTCTGTTGGGGCTTCTTCTTGTCCGCTAGTACCTTCTAACCCGGTCGAGGGTACACAAGCCGCAAGGATTAGTGATAGGATCACTAACCCCGAAAGCAATTGGACCAATCGAATCGATCTTTTTCCTGTAATCATTTTGACCTCTGAGGTTCTCTACTCATAAAATATGCACTCAAACCAAAATATTATGATACCTTTTCGCTCAACCCATTAGTCGCTTAAATCCCTAAAATAGGGTCGTTTAAAGCCTTTTGTAAGTAGGGTTACAAAATTACTATTCAATTATATTCTCTCTCTAATAAAAATGCGCTAGAATGCATTAAGATTTCAATGCGCTTTTACTTGCTATCAGATCACTAGAAACGAGAGCCTTTTATGAATAAGAATATAAAAAATCAATGGACCCTTCTGCTACTTTCAGCTCTATTTCTTTTATCGGCTTGCGGACCACAAGAGACTGGCGATGCCGAAACCGACGAATCTGCCAAAGTGCCTCAGGCGGATGCTTCCGTTCAGATTGAGAATTCCACTGCAATCAGTCGGGATATCTTGTTAGACCCCGCGAAGACAGAAAATGCCGACTCTCTTCTCCTCAGTCGCAGTTTATATGAAGGGCTCGTCACTTTGGACGCCAACGGCACTGTACAACCAGGTATTGCAGAGTCTTGGGTCATTTCAGATGATGAATTGGATTATATTTTCAAGCTACGCCCGAATTACGTTTTTAGCGATGGATCGCCAGTGACTATTGAAGCAGTCGAACAAAACTTCAATCGGTGGTTTGACCCTCAGAGTTCTTTACATGGTGATGGGAATTTTCCAACCTGGCTGAAACTTTTTCTGGCTTTTCGCGGGGAACGAGATGGAAATAAACGACCTGTCTCTCAAATTGACGGAGTGCAGATCGTGGACCGAAATACCTTTATTATTCACCTAAACCGCCCAGAGCCAAACTTGCTAAACTATCTTACGGAACCTGCATTCGCGATCTTGAGCCCTGTAGCATTGGAAAACCCAGCTTACGGAACTCAAGACAGCACCATTATTTCAAGCGGGCAATATGTGATCACTTCTTGGACGGATGAAGGTATGACGCTCAGCCCTAACCCTCAATATTGGAAACCCGTTGAAGGCGGCGAACAAAAATTTACCTGGAAATAATTTCTTTCTAAACAACAATCCCGTAAGTTGAAACTTACGGGATTGTTGTTTTAATGAGATTTTTCAGAATTCGGGTCTTCTCGCAATAACTGAACTGCATGTGGGAGAACTGGAAAAATAAATTCCAAGTTTTCCACGGCACCTTTGGGGCTGCCAGGGAGGTTAATGATGAGCGTCTGTTTACGGATGCCCGTCACAGCGCGGGAAAGCATGGCGTGTTTTGTCTTTTTGAGGCTTTCGGCGCGCATTACTTCTGCAAGACCGGGCGCTTCTTTTTGGATGGCGGTACGAGTTGCTTCAGGAGCAATATCTCGTGGAGCAAAGCCGGTGCTGCCGGTGGTGAGAATCACATCCAACTCGCTGCTGTCTGCCCAATCGATCAGGGTTTGGAGAAGGGCAGATTCATCGTCGGGTAGGATAAGTTGTTTTAAGACTGAGCAAGCTTCGGCTTGGAGGAAGGAGGCGAGAGCAGGTCCAGAAAGGTCTTCTCGTTCGCCACGGGAGGAACGGTCGGATAGGGTGATAATTCCAAATCGTAGTGTCATGAAAATACTTTTGCAAAGATGCGGTCTTCGGGAACCAGGCTCCATCCGCATTCTTCATAGAAATGCATTGCTCCGAGATTATCTTCAAGGACAACCAGTAAACATTTGAGGCATCCTTTTGCCTGAAGTTTTTTTTCCACTTCGGAGAGCATGGCTTGCCCAACCCCCTGGCGTCGAAAATCGTTGTGAACCGCGAGATGGTAGATCATCCCGCGACGCCCATCAAATGCGCCAATAATGCTGCCGATGATTTCGTTGTTAGACTCTGCAACCAAGAACAAGTCGGGGTCGCGTTCTAGTTTCTTTTTTATCTCTTCAGGAGAGTCTGAAGGTCCGACGTGCATTCCTGTCTCGATACTGTGCCACAAACTCAACATGCGATCATAGTCAGCATCAAAAGAAAATTCACGAACTTGAAACTCAGGCTTCATACCAACATAACTTGTTTGATCTGTTTAAAAAGATCATCTGGCATGTAAGGTTTCATCAGAAACCCATCTGCGCCGTGGTTCATGCATTCCTCTTTCAGATTCGAGCCAGAGGACATCAAAACACGTACGCTGCTGATATCTTCAGAAATGCGGATCTGATCAAGAATATCAAGCCCATTCTGTTTAAATAGATGCACGTCCATCAGGAGAACATCTGGTTTTTGCATGCGGATTGCCTCGGTCACGTTGTCATCGGGGTCTACCGTGACGACCTCATACCCTTCCATTTTCAAGAGGGTTTTGAGGAGGGAAACCATGGTGAAATCATCTTCAGCGAGGAGCACTTTGGGATTTGACATTCTTATTGGCTTTCTTTTTATTGGGTTTGGATGTTTTCTTTACAGGTTTCTTTTGGCTTTTCGGTTTTTCTAATGCAGAGTTTATAACATCTTCAACCGTACCAGCAAAGATAAAACTCATTGTCTTGCGGATCTCATCCGGTACATCATCCAGGTCTTTTTCGTTTTGCTTGGGCAGAATGACTGTGCCAAGCCCGCTGCGGTGTGCTGCCAACACTTTTTCTTTGACGCCACCAATCGGCAAGACCTGACCCCGCAGGGTGATCTCGCCGGTCATTCCTACTTGTGGTTTAACCTTACGACCCGTTATGAGCGAAACCAGTGAGGTTGCCATGGTGACGCCCGCAGAAGGACCGTCTTTAGGTTGAGACCCAGATGGGACATGCATATGTATATCATGCTTGTCGAAATATTCGTGCGAAATGCCAAACGAGTTAGACCGTGACCGAACATAAGAAAGTGCCGCTCGTGCAGATTCTTGCATGACGTTGCCGATCGAGCCTGTGATCTGGAAGCCGCGCCCGCCGGGCATGGAGGTGGCTTCGACCAGTAAAATGTCGCCGCCGAAGGATGTCCACGCTAGCCCAGGGACAACACCCGGAATGGACGTGCGTTTGTTGAGCTCTTCGGGTCCGAGAAAGATTGGGTTATCGAGAAATTCTTCGATGCGTTTGGGGTTGATGCTGAATTTTTTTGCCTTGCCTTCTGCGATTCGCGTACCAACCTTACGGCAAACAGCACCAATCTTGCGCTCCAAATTGCGGACGCCCGCCTCGCGCGTGTACTGCCGGATGATCACCTTCAAGGCTTCATCATTGAATGCAACTTCGCTCTTACGCAGGCTGTTCTCGCGAATCTGACGTGGAATCAAATAGCCACGCGCGATCTGCATCTTTTCGGTTTCGGTATAGCCTGAAAGATAGATCATTTCCATACGGTCGCGCAATGGACCGGGAATATATTCCAGAGTGTTGGCGGTGGCGATGAAGAATACCTGCGAAAGGTCATACGCTACTTCGAGGTAGTTATCGCGAAACTCGCTGTTCTGCTCCGGGTCGAGCACTTCAAGCAGTGCAGAAGAGGGGTCACCGTGAAAATCGTTGGTGAGCTTATCCACTTCATCGAGCATGAAGACCGGATTCTTCGAGCCAACACGCCGCAACGATTGCAGGATGCGCCCCGGCATGGCGCCAATGTATGTACGGCGATGCCCGCGAATTTCCGCTTCATCACGCACGCCACCAAGTGAGGCACGGATGAATTTACGTCCCATAGCACGAGCGATAGATTGACCCAATGAGGTTTTGCCAACACCTGGAGGTCCGACGAAACATAAAATCACGCCTTCTCGCTCACGACGGATGAGGTCTTTTGGCTCTTCTTTTTTGTCGTTGATACGGTCGAGCCGTAATTTGCGAATGGCAAGAAATTCAAGAATACGGTCTTTAACATCTTCAAGCCCGTAATGGTCTTGGTTTAATACCTGCCGAGCGTGAGCAATATCGAGGTTATCTTTTGTATCCGTTGACCATGGAAGCGAGACCATAGTATCGAGATAGGTACGGATGACTCCGTACTCTGCAGCAGCAGTAGGTAGACGGGAAAGCCGATCAAGCTCACGTTTTGCCTGCTTATCTGCTTCTTCAGGCATTTTCGCCGCTTCGATTTTTTTGCGGAAGTCTTCGACCTCCTCTGATTGTTCATCCCGTTCACCGAGTTCGCGCTGGATGGCTTTCATCTGTTCGCGCAGGTAATAATCTTTCTGAACCTTTTCGATCTCACCACGCGCTTCGTTCTGGATTCTTTGCCCAATGGTCAACACCTCGGCTTCGCGTACGAGCAAGCCGATCAGTTTCTTCAATTTATTGTAGACCGAATCGATCTCAAGGATCTCCTGCGCGTCTTTCAAGTCAATGCGCTGGAAATTTGCAATGGTGTAAACAGTTTGCAACGGATCTTCGAGCGAAAGAATGGAACTGACCAATTCCTCGGGGAAAGAAGGGATCATTTGAGTGATCGCCTGAAATTGATCTCGGGCATTGCGGGCAAGCGCATCGGTCTCGATGTTCTTTTCTTCCTCTTCAGGCGCACGGATAATATGAGCCCTGAGGTAGGGTTCCTCTTCTATGAACTCGCCCAGCCGAAAACGCTCAATACCTTGCACCAGTAATCGGACAGTTCCATCCGGCGCACGTAGAAGGCGATGTACGGTAGCGACCGTCCCTACGCGATATAACTCATTAGGACCAGGTGTCTCTTGTTCGGGGTTGAGTGCGGCAACCAGCCCAACGAGTTTATCGCCCGAAACGACATCATCCACCAATTTGATGGAGCGTGCCTGCCCTACCGTAAGCGGGACGGCTGTGTTTGGGTAAACGACCACGCCGCGCAGCGGCAGAATGGGAAGAGTATCGGGGAGACTCATTCTCTCTGAACCGTTATCCGCTTTGGGCTCGGTGGAGCCGTCTTCTTTTTTCTGGAATTGGGAAATAAAAGAGGAGAGTGAACGGTTCGAAAACTCATCGTCCGTTTCACCCATCATTTGAAGAAAATTCTGTAAACCAGAGTGCCATTTTTGAGCAGGCATTGAAAAATTAACCTTGATCTTTGATTTCTTTTGGGAGGGTGATGGTTAGAAAACCATCTTGATATTCAGCGAGCGCATGGTCAATATCCACCGAACCGGGCAGGGTGATCATGGCTGCAAATTTACCAGAGCGGATCTCCATTTGGTGAACTGCTCGTTTGGCGGGAAAATCGTGGCGGTACCCAGTGATGGAAAGGGTTTCGTTCTGAACGGTGACTTCGAAATTCTCTTCGCGCATCCCCGCTATTTCCATGCGCACGATGTAGGCATCTTCGGTTTCGTAAAGATCGGTTGGAGGGTCCCATAAGCTGGACTTAACCTGCCAGCTTACCGAGTGGAGAATGCCACGCCGCACCTCCATGATCGTTTCGCGTGTTTTTCGTACCACGGTAGGCATGGGGAACTCCTTACGAATCGCCAATTTTTTCTAGCGCCCCCGGAGAGGATCGAACTCCCAACAACCTGCTTAGAAGGCAGGTGCTCTGTCCATTGAGCTACGGGGGCAATTTCTTACATTTTACCCGACTACGCGTTGTCGGTGGGCTGTTGATTGAGGATCGGTCTCAAGCCGCGATAGACGCGTACACCAGCGATGGTGCGCAGAATCGTATCGGCGGGTTTGCCCAACTTAACGCTGAGGTCTTCAGCTGACATAGGGATATTACCGTTCGCCAGAAAGATACGAAAGATCGCTTCAACCACGGCAGTGCGTTGATTGACAAAATCGGGCAATTGAGCGCAATGGGTGATGAGAGCATGTTGAACGCCATCCACCGGTTTAACTTCGGCGGTATGTGGGTCGATCCAATCGATCAGCTCGCCTTCTTCGACATTCGCAAAGGCTTCTTGATGTTCGGGGCATAAAAATGAACGCAAAAAGACATGCCAATCGCCTTCATTTTGCTTCCACCATTCGAAGTCAATATGAAAAGGGGTTTTTGAATTGGGTTTAAGCAAACTCATGATGCCTACTCCTCATCCAACCGGAAGTGCATATCGCCGACATGTTTGAAGATGGGGTTTGATTCCAACGCGGCAAAGATCGGAGCGGGAGGAACACGGCGGACAAGGTTGACCGCGGCATAAAGTTCCTGCGCGTGGACGTGCCCCTGTGGATTTGATTTGGATAATTCACGCATCACCATTAACAGTAGATCCTCAAATGAACGCTTCTTTTCCCAGATCGGGTCGAGCGCCTTGAAATCGGGTACATGCACCACCATACGGTCGTTAAACTCGGCTGTAATGGGCTGCTTCAATGTGGCGAAGACAAAGCCGCCATCAGAACCAACCATAACCGTACGCACCCAGTCTTTTGAAGAACGTTGACTCTTAGCTTCTACGATCACTTCGCCGGGATTCTCGCCTTTGCGCACCTGCACCAGAGAGCCAGGAATAAGTTGATGCGCCTTATACCATTCGCGCAAACCATAAACATAGCCCTGCTCAAGCACCACCCATGCAGGAATGCGTTGCTTGGTCTTACCATCTACCAATGTGAAACGAACACGCGGAGTTTCGTAAGCAGTTGGGAAGAGCTTGCGAGTGCGCTGTGAGACGGGCAATGTGCCGGCACGTAGATGAGGATAGATCAATGTGATAGTAACCGAAGCAACATCCTCACGCAGATCAGCAGACTCGTTCATGGTCAATTCATCATCGAGCTGGGATTCTAGCGCGAGGATCTCGGGGGTCAGGCTCTCACGGTTGTGAGGAATGTTCTCATAGCGAAGCTGAGGCGGAATCTCCCGCACGAAATCGGGTTCGAGGCGGCGCAAGCACCAAAGCACCTGCCCGGCGGGACCCACTTCATCGAAGCGATCGTCATCCTGCAAAGCATAGTTCAAAGAAAATTCAACCAGCCTGGGGTTCACACTGGTTGGCAAGTCTGAGTCTTTCATCAGGTCGGGTGTGGTTAACGGTTCACCGCCAGCCATATCGAGCACGGCTTCGACCAGGTTCAACTGTCCTTGATTGATATCCACCAGAAGCGCACGTGGGAACCAACGCCCGGCGATCTTCACCAAGCCGTCGTCGGCGTTGAAAGCGGCTTCCAGCTTCTTTTGGATGGCAGCACCAAATTCTGAAATGATGGCTGCCCCATCGGCTTCAGCATCTTTGGGATCTTCGATCGGCGCTTCATTGAGGGCATGCAATGCCAAGCCCGCCGCGAAGAAGCGATCGGGCTGGTCGTCAAATGAAACCGTGAGAACGTCAAATGAATCTATGGAGGGGTTTATACCCGTACGGACGGCAGAGACTTTGCCTTGCTGCCAACCCAATGCAGGGAAAACCAGTTCGTCGCCAACGGAATATTTTTCCTTTGGCAGAAATGGTTTACCCGCAGATTTTTGTTTACTTTCCGCTGCCTGTTTTTCAGCGCGAAAACGCATTTCGATGAACTCAGAGACAAGATCGCTCGTCGTCAGCGGCGTTTCACGTTCAAAAAGGATGGTATGTAAATTTTCAACGTCCTGGGGGGTAACTTGGATGTTTAACCAATATTCGTTGGGGAGTGTAAATGCACCGATCATACGTAGCCTTGAAGTAAGATTTCCTTTCGCGAAGCCTACAGATTATACCTGCCTTGCGCAAAATCTCACAGGTTTCGATACTATTGAGAGTGTAGCACTCGTGGAGCAGTAAGGTGAAAAATTGATAATAGAAAACACACTTTTTCTTCATCCTATTTTCATCGTTTTCGATTAATTTTCAAGTATTACACTTTAGATAAGGATAAAAAATGAACAAGATATTGACACGTATCATTGCACTGATCGCCCTTGTTGCTCTTTCTGCTTGCGGAGGAAGTGCGGCTCAGACTCAGCCCGAGCCTGCTA
>JBDKJK010000242.1:0-4206 GCA_039796675.1 Chloroflexota bacterium | reverse complement strand
GGCAATATCTGGGGCAAGCTCCACGGCACGTTGATAGGCTTCAAGCGCAGAGACGAGGTTGCCAAGCCGCGCATACGCTTCAGCCATGCTTGCCTGCCAACGTGGATTCTGCGGTTCGACCTGCGCCGCAAATTGATACTCCCCCAGCATCCGCTCATAATTTTCCTGACGACTCCAATACAGTCCGCGCAGGGCGCGCACATTGACAGAACTGCTGTCGAGGATTAACGCACGATCAAGTTCCGCGCTTCCATCCTGACCGAGTTGCTGTTTCGCCTCTCCAAGCCATGCCCACGCCTCTGCACTTTTCTCATCTCTAAGAATTGCTTCCTCAAAGGCAGCAGATGCCAACTCCCAATCTTGCACCAAGCCAAACGCCTGCCCAAGGATCACCATTTGCATCGCAGGGTCAGCTTGCACATCAGAAACAGCCAGGGCGGTGCGTAAGGTTTGGGCAGCAGAATCAACTTCGGGATTAAGAGTTGAAGCGCGGGTCAATTCAGGCAAGGCAGCTTCAGGCGCATAAAAAGTCAACAGCAATCCGAGTCGATAGGCGGCGTATGCATCTGATGGGTCTAAACGGGTTTGGTTTTCGAGCGCACTTTTCTCTGCTACCCAGTCTTTTTGGGTACGGTGTATATAGGCAAGGAGGCGGTACAGCACAGCCGAGTCAAATTGCTTGGCGCCTGCCGTACAAGTGGAGATGGCATCGAGCAGCTTTTCACGATGAATCAGAGACGTGCAAAACCAGACCCATCCGTCTTCTGTAAGATTTTCTTTTTTATCAAATTGTTCTATAGCAAGTTGATAATCTCCACCCTGGGCATAAGCAATTCCAGCCTTCTCGGGCAGGTCGGTGCGCCAAAAGAGGAATTTTGCAGAATGGATGTATTGTTCGGCGGCAAGGCGATAATCGCCCCGAAATTGGGCATCTTTTGCCCGATTCAAGCTGGAAAAGCCCACAAAAAGGATGGGAAGGAGGACAGAAAGTATGAGAAGCGAGCCAACCCATAATGGAGTTGTTTTTCGTTGAAACATGGTTTCAATTCTACGCCATAATCATGAAGGGAAGTATAATCACGAATGAATGAACGCTTTTATACAACTCATCCTCACTCAACTTACCGTTCCGCCCGGAGACCTTATTTATTACATCGTGCTGGTATTCGCTGTTGCCAGTGCGTTGCAATCGGCATTTAATCATTGGCGGGCAAGCGAATTTCCGCAGGCGCGGCGCGCGTTTGTAGGGTTAATGATTTTACTAAGCGCGCAGATTTTGATCTTCCTCATCAGCGGGTTGGGCTGGCAGGAATTGATCGACCCTAAGGCGGTTCTACCTCCCATGGACCGTGCCTTTCTTGCATTTGGAATTGTATGGATCACTTGGTTGTATGCCTTTCCTGAACCGAATCGCAGTGCAGATGCCGGAGCGATCTTGCTCAGCATGTTCATCGTTACCGGGCTTGGGTTAGGTTTGATCTCGTGGCAGCAACAGATCATTAACCCCGCCACGGCTACCCTCAGCTATAACCTGACCATGGATGATCTCGTCTGGCAGATCGGATCTCTCCTGTTGACGTTGTTAGGCATGGGTGTTCTTTTCGTCCGCAAGCCCGATGGCATGTGGTATGGAATTTTGCTTTTATTCCTTGGGTTTCTCGGCCATACCGGGCAGATGCTGATCGGGCTGGAAGGTGATTATTCTGGCATTGTGCGGCTTGCGTATATGGCAGCGTTTCCGATCCTTCTGACCCTGCCACAGCGTTTTGCGACAGTTTCATTCAGAGAGCCTCCTGCACCGGTGAAGCCTACGATCCTCAAGCAGGATACCGGACGCCCAGAGCGCAGGCGCTACAGTACCGACCCGAAGACCTTCCATGCCCTGCTGGCAGTCGCAGCAGAAAATAACTCAACCAAAATGAGTCAGGCGATTACGCGTGCCATTGCTCAGACAATGCTTGCCGACTTGAGCTTCATGATCTATCTGACCGACGATAATAATCAGATGGTGATCGCAGGTGGGTACGACCTCATCCGCGAAGACAGCCTGGAAGGTGGTTCACTTTCCAAGAACTCGATTCCCATGCTGGCTAACTCCATTCAACGTGGGCGCGCCCTGCGTCTGCCAGCCAGCAGCACGTCGGCAGATATTAAGGGGCTGGGCGATATTCTTGGTCTCACCAACCCTGGGCATCTTCTCTATGTGCCGATCCTTACGCCAGAAAAAGAAACTTTGGGTGGCATCCTATTGTTATCACCCTACTCTGATAGGACCTGGAGCGCAGAAGATCAGGCGTTTCTCGCTAACATTGCTGTTTCGTTGGTGCCGATCATTCAACGTAACCAACGAATCACCAAATTGGAAGCACAGAGTGAACTTGCCCAAGCACAAGTAAAAGACCTTGAGGTACGCATCCGTGATTTAAGCAATCAGCTCGAAACGGCGCGCGCCGACGTGGAATCAAACAAATCTGCTGATGTCGCCTCCTTAAGAGCAGCTCAGGATGAATCGCAAACCATCATTGAACAATTGCAGCGTGAGAATGCCGAACTGCGCGCCGGAAAGAACCTGCCCTCGGTTCAAGCTGAGAATGAATTGAAAGCCACTCTGCAGGAAGTTGCTATCCTTCAAACACAGCTGGCAGAAACCAGAATGAAACTGCTCGAGTCAGAAAAAGGGCAGATCGCCACCAAGAATACCGAGCAGGCTGAAGTGATCGCTTCTATTTCGCAGGAACTGCGCCAGCCGCTTTCTTCCATTGTCGGCTATACCGATCTATTGCTCGGTGAGTCGGTTGGGATCTTGGGCGCATTGCAGAGAAAATTTGTAGACCGCATCAAAGTCTCTACCGAGCGCATCCGCAGCCTGACTGATGACATGATTCAGATCACGACGCTTGCCACAGACTTGAATGATCTCAAACCTGAAACTGTCGATCTGAACACAATTATTGACAATGCCATGTCGTACACCAGTTCTCAGATCCGCGAGAAGAACATTTCCATTCATCTCGAGGTGCCTAAGGCACTTTCGTCTATTCATGCCGACCGTGAAGCACTGCAACAGATCTTGATCCATTTGTTGCAAAATGCCGGGGCGGCGACTCCGTTTGAAGGGACGATTCAGCTCAAGGTCCAGACCCGAAGCGAGAATGGTATGGAATACATCATGATTCAGGTGACCGATAAAGGCGGCGGGATCTCATCCGAAGATATGCCGCGAGTCTTTACCCGCCTTTATCGTGCTGACAATGTGCTCATACAAGGTGTAGGTGATACGGGTGTGGGGCTTTCTATTGCCAAGACGTTAACCGAAGCTCAACATGGGCGTATTTGGGTGGAGAGCGAAATTGGCGCAGGCGCCACGTTTAGTGTGCTGTTGCCATTCTCTGGCGAAAAGCCTGCCGAAAAGCAAAAAAGGAAATAAGGGATGGGAGGTTTGCGCGATCTAGGTAACGCACTGGTGGTTGCCTTGCTCTCCATTGGGCTGACATTGGGCGCATTGTCGGTGTCTTTGGTCAGCTTCATTCCAGAAGATGCGCCAGAGCCTACTCAAACTGCGTTTGCCACCCCGATTCCAGTAACGGCAACACATACCCTTCCGCCTACATTAACTCCGCTTGTTACACAAAATACCCTAACTCTGGCGCCAACCTCTACCATTGCCCCGCCAGTTTCATGCCAGCTGCCCGCGGGTTGGGTTCCCACTACCGTTCAAATCGGCGAAACACTAGACAGCCTTGCATTCAAATACAATACGACACGAGATGCATTAAAGGTTGGCAACTGCCTCTTCAGTGAAACGTTACTAGCCGGAACCACCATTTATGTTCCGCGCATTGCTGCCACAAACACAGTCTCTGCTTGTTCGCAAGGCGCAGTGGGGTGGATTCATAACTATGTCGTCAAATCGGGCGATACGTT
The DNA here is from genome assembly GCA_039796675.1 of Chloroflexota bacterium. Taxonomy (GTDB): domain Bacteria; phylum Chloroflexota; class Anaerolineae; order Anaerolineales; family Villigracilaceae; genus Villigracilis. Next base: position 282 of record JBDKJK010000242.1, on the reverse strand, counting down.
CTTCAATATCGGCTCGAGATACGGCGTTACCGCAAACACCATCAAGATCGTAAATTGCAGAATCAGCGATCTGATCTATGTGGGCGAGACGCTATGGGTTCCAAATCAGCCTACCCGAACCCCCACATTCACAGCGCTACCTGGGGTCGTTTTCACCGCCATTACACCATTGCTTACAGACCCGATCACAGAAACAGTTTTGCCGTTCACACAGACCTTTGTGCCTACTCAAACCCCCATTCCGGCAACTCCCACCCCTACGTCAAGCGTAACGCCAATCCC
>JBDKJK010000241.1:0-4898 GCA_039796675.1 Chloroflexota bacterium | reverse complement strand
AATAAGTATAAATTTACGAATAAAGTATCGCCGCCAAACAAAGATACTACCTGATTTTTGGTGGGACGGCTTTCCACAGAACAAGCTACACTCTCCAACAAAAAATGCCTCTTGCGAGGCGTTTTCTCTTTTATCTCAAAGTCATCCAATTCAGTTCGCGCAGCCCAGCCGCAAGGTCTTCGCGGAAGTCCGCTTCAGACATTGCGAGGTCTGGCATACCATCCCACAGTAGTGTCGCTATTATACGTGCCAGAAGAATATCTGAATGCCGTTTATTCTCTTTCGTCTGCGCCCATATCTACAGATGCGCCTTGTACGCGGTTTTCCTTATCAATATCCAATGACCCAGCCTGAGTGGTGACCACCCCAGCGTCGATAGCTGTGGAGCCGGATTGCAGATGGAGGTCACCTACCGCTCCATTTACCAATAATGGATTGATGTTGTTCATGCTGTTCACGTCGTTGCCCGTGCCAGATAGATACGCGGCAAAGTTAGCATAGGTTACATCCTTCCATTGCCAGTTAGAACCATTGAAGAACAGGTTGTTGTTCATCATGTTACCGGTCATGACTGAACTCCAACTCAGGATGTATGACTTGCCAGTGTTTGCATAAAAGATATTGTTCCTGATCGTGTTGTTGCGTGTGTCAAACTGAATGTAGAACTCGCTACCCCATGCGCCACTGATGGAGGCATTGTTATAAAAGGTATTGTTGATAATGAAGCAGTTCTCTGTGGAACCGCGCAACTCATCGTACCCGCCCATGCTCAGACCGGCATCTGTATTGTTGAAAATGAAGTTATTGCGAACGGTGACGTAGGACGTGGCGGCTCCGGCATGTTCACTGGCGATCTCAATCCCAAGATTACACTCGTGTACCCGGTTATATTCAATGATGACGTTCGTCCCGCCATCCACATAGATACAACCCGCAGAACGCTCACTGCCATATACAACATTACCCGCAGAGGTAATGTTGTATACGTTGTTATACGCGATTAATCCATTACGCGCCTGATCATTGGCAGGGGCTGTCCCCTCAAAACCAATGACGTCAATGCCGATGTTGTTTACATCGTGGATGGTATTGTTCTTTACCTGCCAATTGCTCACATTGCCGTTGATGACCAGTGCTTCGGAAGAGCCCAATTTCAAATTATAGAGTTGATTGTTCTCAATATAAATATATCTGAGCGGAACATTCCCAAATGTGCCGTGAACCGCGATGCCGTGTGCATCGGTTCCATTTTTTGTTGTGCCATTGTGCTCAATATGATGGATTCTGTTATTGCGGATCTTGATATGGTGCGACTTGCCTAAAACGCGTATGCCAATGGGAACAATGTTCTTTGTGGAGGTCTTGTAATTACGGATCTCGAAACCCTTAATGACCAGATACGCCTTGTTGTTGATATAGATCATGCCATTATCTGCCATAGGGACAGTGATCCCAGTCCCATCCAGAATGGCTTTTTCACCAGGATAATTTTGGAAGGTGATATACGCTCCGACCGCACCGGAAACATTGATGGTCACTTTTTCATTATATACACCGCCCCGTACACAGACGCTACTGCCTGCCCCAACCGTATTCGCTGCTTTTTGTATCGTCCGCCAAGGGGAGCCGGTAGTGGTGCCACTATTTGCATCCGAACCGGTAGTCGCTACATAATGAGTACAAGTGACTGCGGTCAGTTCATTTGCCTGCACGGGTAGAGGTGCTGGAAGCAATATGGACCCCAATAGAAACAAAAGTACAAATACATATCTGAGATTCATAGAAATCCTTGGATCTTTAATTGGCAATGCATTTCTTTTTTTATCTCAAAGACATCCAATTCAGTTCGCGCAGCCCAGCCGCCAGGTCTTCGCGGAAGTCCGCTTCGGACATGCGCCATTCCCAGTTTCCGCCAAGCCTGCTGGGAAAGTTCATGCGAGCCTCTCCGCCCAAGCCAAGCACATCTTGCATGGGAGCTACTGCAAATATCGCCACAGACTTCCACACGGTGCGGATCAAGTCCCAGGCGAAATCATGCCCATCTATGCGGAGGTAGCGGCGGGCGAAATCTTTTTCCACGTCAGAAGCGCTGGCGTACCAGCCCATAGCGGTGTCATTATCATGCGTGCCTGTGTAAGCCACACAATTGGGAACGTAGTTATGCGGCAAAAATGGATTATCGGGTCCGGTAAACGCGAACTGCAAAACCTTCATGCCGGGCAGGTCAAATGCAGCAAGCAGTTCGATCACATCAGGGGTGATGAGACCCAAGTCTTCGGCGACGATGGGCAACCCCGTGCTGGGGACGATGATACCATTCCCAAGATCAGCATCGATGGCGCGGAATAAGTCCGCGCCGGGACCGGGCACCCAATGACCATGCTCCGCAGTGGTATGCGAAGCAGGGATTTCATAATAGCCCGCAAAACCACGGAAGTGGTCAAAGCGCAAAATATCTACAGTCTGCAACACGGCGCGTACACGAGAAAGCCACCAGGCATAGCCATCTTTCTTGTGAATCTTCCAGTTATACAGCGGGTTGCCCCACAACTGTCCCGTTGTTGAAAAGAGATCCGGTGGAACGCCCGCCACAACAGTGGGATTCCCCGCCTCATCCAAATGGAAGAGTTTGGGGTTCGCCCACACATCCGCAGAGTCGTAGGCGACGAAGATGGGAATATCGCCCATGATCTGAATGCCTTTTTCATTGGCATACTTGCGCAGCTTGGTCCACTGGCGGAAGAAAAGGAATTGATAAAAGGAATACCGTTCGATCTCGACAGCCAAGTCTTTCTTGGCTTTGTTCAGAGCAGCCTTCTTGCGCGAGCGCAAGTCTGCACTCCAACCATTCCATGCGCCGCCACCATTGGCTTCTTTGAGCGCCATGAAGAGCGCAAAGTCATCCAACCAGCTTGCGTTTTCGGCGCAGAAATAATTGAAGGCGTCGCGCAAGGGCTGGGGGTTGGTTTGGAAGCGCTGAAACGCTTTCAGTAGAAGCTCCAGCTTTTTAGGGATGAACAAGCCAAAGTCCACTTTTGAGGCGGGCAGTTCTTTTAATCCAGCAAGGTCAGCTTCGGTTACCAATCCATCTGTCAGCAAATCATCGGGGCTGATGAGATAGGGGTTGCCAGCAAACGCAGAAAAACATTGATAGGGCGAATCGCCATAACCCGTAGGACCAAGCGGCAGGATCTGCCAAATTTTACAACCTGTCGATGCGAGCCAATCGACAAAACGATAGGCTTGCGGACCAATATCGCCAATGCCATGCGAACCCGGCAAACTGGTGGGATGAAGAAGAATTCCTGAAGAACGTTTGAATGCCATAATTTATTTCACCAACGATTGATAGAGTTTTAAATATTCACGCGCCGAGGCTTCCCATGAAAAATCTTTCGTCATGCCATTGCGTTGCAAGGCTTCCCACTTCTCACGATTCGGCAAAACTTTCATCGCAGTTTTGACGGCGCTGACTAATGACATGTGATGCGCTTTTTCAAAAACAAAGCCGGTTTCATTTGGGATTACTGTATCTTTCAGCCCACCTACCGAACGAACAATGGGCACACATCCATAACGCATCGCGATCATCTGCGCGAGACCGCAAGGCTCATACCGCGACGGCATCAGGATCATATCGGCACCCGCATAAATCTGACGGGCAAGCGCCGCATCGAATCTTAACTCGGCTTTGATCTTATCTGGGTAAAGCGTTTGCAACTCTCGAGCCGACTCTTCCAACTTGGGATCACCCGTGCCAAGAATGACCGCCTGAAAATCAATGCGCTTCATATTTTTGAGCGCGGTGAACGCAAGGTCGACACCTTTTTGAACATCCATACGCGAGATGACCGCCAGCAATGGAATATTCGGGTTGCGAGCAAGCCCAAGTTTTTCTTGCAGCAGTTCTTTGTTTTCAGCACGGCGCTTTAGCGTCGGCAAATTGAAATTGACACTGATCGATTTATCAGTAGCCGGGTCAAAGGAGACGGTGTCGATGCCGTTCAAGACGCCGCTTAAGGTTTCCTTGCGTACGCCCAAAAATTCCTGCAACCCACAACCAAATTCTTCGGTAAGGACTTCACCTGCATACCCCGGTGAGACGGCGACGATCGCATCCGATGCCCAAAGTCCCAGCGGCAATGGCAAGACACGTGCCCACTCGGGCAAATCAGTTTGTGCAAGTTTTATTCCGTAACTCTCAAGAATGGCACTAATATCTGCCCCCATGAACGGCAGGTTATGCAAAGTAAGTACACCTGCTACGTGCTTGGACCCCGACTCCCAACGTTTGGTCAGGTTGACGTATAAACTGAGCGCCGTGTGCCAGTCATTGGCATGGATCACATCGGGCTGCCAGTTGATATGTTTTGGTAATTCCATGGCAGCCAGCGAGAAGAAAGCGTATTTGTCGGCATCTTTGGTCGCATCCAGCGAATAGACCGATCCATTCGCACGGATGGGCTCCCCGCCAATGAAGTAAACCTGCATGCCATTCAGCGTCGTTTCAAAGGCTTCCACTACCACTTCAGAATCACCGCGTGGGATCGAAAATATCTCCACCGGGCGAAGATTCTCTGCTTTTACCGCCGGGTGATACGGCAACACCAGCCGTACATCCAGCTTTAGGTCTTCATTGGAAAGGGCGCGAAGTTCTCGCGGCAGTACCCCAGAAACATCCCCCAACCCGCCAACTTTGATAAATGGGTCGGCTTCGGCAGCGAGGAATAATACATTAATTGTTCTAGACATGAGGGCTATTTTACACCTTTCAGGAGTCTTATTCGATCACAACGCCGCTCAGATCGTCCTTCGGTTCGGGATATTTCATCTTCAAGCTTTCCAAGGTTTCGACCAACACTTTGGAGATCACCAAGTCGCGGTACCATTTACGGTTG
>JBDKJK010000240.1:0-6114 GCA_039796675.1 Chloroflexota bacterium | reverse complement strand
TTGAAGTGATCGAACGAGACCTTGACCGCGATTACTATCTCGATGCGCAACAGGCTGTGGATTATGGCTTGGTGGATCAGATCATCGAAACACCGGAAAAAGCGTTCAAATAGTAATTGGTAATTGGTAATTAGAGACCCTGAGGAGAAATCTTTGGGGTCTTTTTTGTGGGTATAATGCGCGCTGCGTTGTTCGTGATGCGTGAAACGCAAATCGAAAATCTAAAATCGCAAATCGTAAATTGTATGATTCCTTCAAATATAAAAGCTCTTATTCTTGATATGGATGGTGTGATCTGGAAAGTTGACGCCCCCATCGGTGACTTGCCCGCGACATTCAAACGAATCCGCGAGCGCGGGTTGAAATTCGTATTCGCCACCAATAACGGAACGAAGACTCCCGAAGATTATCAGGAGAAACTTGCCGAACTCGGCGTGGACGTGGACCCTTCACAAGTCGTTACGTCAGCATTGGGGGTGGCGTTCATGCTGGCGCAGAAACATCCGCGCGGGATGAAGGTCTTTATGATCGGCGAGAATGGCATCCGTGTGGCATTGGAAGAAAAAGGCTTTGAAGTCGTCGGTGTGGAAGATGCGCCACAAGCCGAAGCCGTAGTGATGGGCATTGACCGTGGCATTAATTTTCAAAAAATGACAGAAGCGACTTTACTGGTGCGGGCGGGGTGTCCGTTTTACACAACGAACACAGACCGCACCTTCCCCACTCCACGCGGAGAGATCCCTGGGTCTGGGTCTTGGCTTTCGGTGGTCACATCTGCTACCGGTGTGGAGCCGATGGTGGCAGGCAAGCCATTTCCGTTCTTGATGGAGCTTTCGCTGGAACGGCTGGGCACTTCGAAAGAAGAAACTCTGGTGGTCGGCGACCGCCTCGAAACGGATATTGCCGCAGGGCAAGCCGTGGGGTGCCCCACAGCTTTTGTGCTGAGTGGAGTTTCCAAATTGGATGAAGCGAAGGATTGGAATCCGAGCATTATTGCGGATAGTTTGGCAGCATTAGTAGCATAAAAAAGAGACCTGCATTTTGCAGGTCTCTTTTTTGTTTAAGTTACGGGCACTGTCCGACTACATTTGCCTGAAGGGCTTTCCCACCAGCATTGAAAGCTTCTACACTATATGTGATCGGTGTTCCTCCAGCATAAAGAACGTTGGTCACTCTGCCATTCAATTTGACCTGGTATGAAGTAGTATCTGCGGGAGCAATATCAGCCAGTATCCCACCTACATAGATATTAAATCCCTGTTCATTGGTTGACTTGTCTTCCCAAGTAAGTTGCCCGGTATATTCATATTGCGCTCCATTAGGAGTACAGGTAAGGATGATGACCGGATTATTTGCTGCAACTGGAGTGGGAACAGAACTTGTTAAGGTGGCTGTCACCGTTCCGGGGGTTCCTGTTACGGCGGTTCCAGTTGTCGCTGTACCGCCCACCTTAACCTTGACATAAAAAGATGTACCAAAGTTCTGTCCGCTATCGTTGGTGAGGATCCAATAGCCAATGGCATCGCCAGCGGCTGCAGGGGCGGTCATGGCTACGGAAATATCACCAGAAGCGCCAGGGGCAACCGTAACCGTCAAAGGCGTGGCAACTCCGCCCATGGCATTCCCTGAGACAAAGCTGACTTTATATGTAGTCGTCCATGGGCAAGAGCCGGTGTTGGAGAGTTTCCAAGTTTTGGTAAAGGTTTGCCCGGGAGTAACAACTGTATCATCAGGGAAGGTAACATCAGATACATAAGCAGAATTATTACACCCCACTGCACCAGAGGGAGCTGAGACTGTATTCGAAGCAATCGGCAGGTTTGTAAACAAGGTTGGGCTGGCAAGCGGCGCAGCAGTAAAGGTCGCTGTCGGGGTAAATGCTGATGTTGATGTAGCGGATGGCGCCGAGGCTTGCAAGGTTAGCTGTTGAGCCGCCACAGTCGCTGCGGCATTGGTATAAACAGCATTCACATCAGTTTCAGCGTCATCACCACTGTTAAATGCAGCCACTAGGGCAATGATGCCTGAAAGGACCAGCACGGCAACGAGAATCCACAAGACTATATTTTTTGGAAAAGTAGATTTGGGTTTCATTGGTTTTAGCATATTTTCTCCTATTTCGAATTGTAAGGATGAGGATTATATGTGAAAAAAATTAGGAATGGATAGGTATTTCCCTACGATTTTCGTACTCTTATTGTACGACGCCAGGACAAAGTTGAAAGTTCCTGGTCAGACAATACGAATACAAGCTATTTGAACGCATAGTAAAAACAGTGGGGTAAAATATGCTCCTACTATTACTATGCTTATTTATGATCTCGATCTCCCTACCCTCGAAACCCTTCTGAAAGAATGGAATGAGCCCACCTATCGTGCCAAACAAATATGGCAAGGGCTTTATCACCATCTTTATTCTTCTTCAGATCAGTTCAGCAATCTGCCTGCCTCTCTCAGAAAAAAAATAGCAGAAGAGCTGCACTTTACTCCATTTACAGTAAAAACCTATCTCGATTCTGCAGATGGGTCCACTCGTAAAACCTTGTTTCAACTGCCCGACGGAAATTTGATCGAAGCCGTTCTGATGCGCTATGGCGACCCGGCAGATGACCCGCAAATGGCAACCTCTGATACAAACCGCCGCGGCGCAAAACAACGCCGTACGCTGTGCATTTCAACCCAGGCAGGCTGCGCCATGGGATGCGTTTTCTGTGCTACGGGTCAATTGGGTTTCAAGCGCAATTTGTCCAGCGGCGAAATCGTGGCACAAGTTATGTATTATGCACAAATGCTAAAAGAACAAAATGAAACGGTCAGCAATGTCGTTTTCATGGGCATGGGCGAACCCTTCCACAATTACGATAACGTCATGGAGGCTATTGACCGTTTGAATGATGCAGATGGGTTCAAGTTTGGTGCGCGGCGCTTGACCATTTCTACAGTAGGGCTGGCGTCACAGATCCGCAAATTTGCCGATGAGCAACGGCAGGTAAATCTCGCCATATCCCTGCACGCCGCAGATGATGAAGAACGCCTTGCCATCATGCCGGTTAACAAACGCTACAAGATCGATGACGTGATCGAGGCTTGCAGATATTACATCGAAAAAACGCATCGCCGTGTGACCTTTGAATGGGCGCTCATCAATGGCGTCAATGATACGCCTGAGGTTGCACAAAAACTGGCAAGACTACTCAAAGGCTTGCTTTGTCACGTCAATGCAATTCCATTAAATCCGACTCTAGGATACGATGGTGAAGCAACAGACCGCCAACGCGCACAACTCTTTAAAGAAACATTAGAACAAGCCGGAATTCCATGCACGATCCGCATGCGACGCGGAATCGACATCAATGCAGGCTGCGGTCAACTCGCTGGTGCAGAATTAGAAAATTAAAAATTCGAGCCTTACATATAAATAATGAAATGTCAATGAATTACGATAAAAAATAGTACTCGTGGTTGAAACCAACCGCCGTGATATGGTGTATAATCCAATTATCTTAACAAGCTTAAAAGTTTGTGTACGCGCCGAAAATTATTTTCAAACAAAGGCATCATTCGAAATAACTTATGAAGACCACAACTCTTTTGGTCATTGAAGCCAAACATGCTGAAGTCCCTTCTTTTGCCGCCGACCTGCAGAAGAAGGGATTTGATGTCCATATTGCGCAGAATGGCAGCAAGGCTGTTGCGTTATTGAAAGAAGTCAGCCCGAGTCTTGTTGTTGTGAATGCGGCATCCATGCGAAGTACAGGGTTGCGCATCTGCCAGGCATTGCGTGAGAAGGACGCAAAACTCCCCATTGTTTTGATCCTCGAAGAAGATAAAGAAGTGAACAAAGATGCAGCCGATGCCGTGCTGACCCTGCCCTTCACGGTTCAAAAACTTGCCAATCGCATCAAGCCCTTATTGCCCGGCGACGGCAAGAACGTTCTGCATGTTGGCCCCATTCGCCTCGATCTTGAAAAACGACGCGTGCGCTGCATGGGCAAGAGCAGCAAGCTCACTCCGCGGCTGGTGACATTGCTTCAATTATTGATGGACAAACATGGAGAAGTGGTCGAACGCGAGCCCCTCTTCAAAAAAGCATGGGAAACAAATTACACCGGAGATACGCGCACTCTCGATGTGCATATCTCCTGGCTGCGACGCGCCATCGAACTCGACCCCGATAACCCAAAGTTTCTCAAGACCGTGCGCGGGGTCGGCTACCGCTTAGATATTTAGCTGGAATTGCTTTCCTTCGACCGTTACCAATCGGATGCAAACTTTGCCTCCGATTTTTATTTTTAATTCCATGGGAATTTCCCCGCTTCGTACGTGACGTTGAGCTTGAGCGGCGCTACGGAAGATTTTCCCATCCCAAGCCGGGTCCACTTCCCAAAAATCTACGTCGAGAGAAGTATGCAGTTGAACCCAATCCCCCACTATTTTGATCTTGATCTTTTTTGATTTCGTAGCAACTTCTGTTTTTATCGTAATATCGCGTTCCATCGAAAAAACAGATTTGGTACCCGATAATCTCGCGCGTGCTGTATGAACCGCCCGAAGCGACTCATCGCAAGTTATAAATTTTCGTCCATGTTTGGCGGCAACCAAAGACGTTGTGCCAGAGCCGCAGAAAAAATCGGCGACGATATCGTTTTTATTGGAAGACGCCAGAATGATGCGTTCGAGCATGGCTTCGGGTTTTTGGGTGGGGTAGCCCGTGCGTTCGTTGTGCAAGCGTGCCACAACAGGGAAATACCACCAATCTTCAGGGACCTTGCCGCGCTCCAGATCAGGGACTTTGCCAAAGCCTGCCTTCTTTGAGGCTTTGAATGTTGCCACCGTATTGGGGTTATACGGTTCGCGGATGTCATCCACATTGAAGACATAATCCTTGCTTTTGGCATACATGAGGATGGTGTCGTGCTTGCGATTGAATGCCGTACGGATCGGAGATGGTCCATGATATGCCCAGATAATCTCATTGATGAAATTCTCTGCACCAAAGATCTCATCGAGGATGAGACGGGCGTGGGCGTCGGCGTGCCAGTCAAGGTGGAGATATAAGGTCCCGTTCGGGGCGAGCAGACGGTGCATGAGGTGCAGGCGCTCGTAAAGGAATCCGAGATAGGAATCCATATCTGTCCATGAGTCGTGGTAGCCCTCTGCCAGCTTCCATTTGGATGGCTTGCGCGAATCTTCTCCCCTGCCGACTCTGGCATGAAATTGCCGGTTCGTAAAGAATGGCGGGTCGGCGTAGATGAGGTTGATGCGCCCTTCGTATTGGGGGAGCAATGCCGCCATCACTGCGAGGTTATCACCGAGAATGACACGCCCATCGGAGCGTGATTTGGGATAGCCACGCCCTTTTGGGTGTAGGACCGAGTCGAGGGTCAATGAAGCAGGTTGCGGCGGGGAAAGATGCTTCCCGTTCCAGTGTAGGGTGGGCATGAGAGTAGGGAAACCTCAAAGAGTGAGTTCGGTTTGGGAGAAAATATCCCAAAAGGTTTAGTAATGAATTTCGACAGCCGTGCCAAGCCCGCGAGTGGCAACCCGTTCTGTGGTGGGTGCAATTGGCACGGGGCTGCACCAGCGGAAGATCCAATTGGCTTCGTTGGAGCGCATGTTGATACAACCGTGGCTCATGGGCGAGCCGAAATTTTCGTGCCAGTAGGTGCCGTGAAAGGCATGCCCCTGCCGGGTGAAGAAGGACGTCCATGGTACGCCGGGCAAAACATAGTTATCAACGTCGGCAAGAATATTGCCTGTGGTTTGTTGACCGAAGTAACTATACCCCATATGCTTTGCGGGGACTTTATCAAGAATGGAGAACTTGCCCGCGGGGGTGGTGGTGGGAATGCCCGTGCCGCCGGTTGGGTCGCCGGGGACGCCGGAGGAAATGTTGGTTTGGAAAACCAGGCTGCCATATTCATAGGCGTAGAGCATTTGGCTTGAAAGGTTGATCTCGATGAGTTTATCTTCGTAGGGCACATCGGGTGAGATCGGCGAAAGCATGTCGTCTGAAAAGACGCGCATGTGAATGGCGGGCACGTAATAGGTGACGTTGGAATCGAGCTCGTCGAAGATGCGATACCAGGGTCCGTCATAATCTGCCATGGCGGG
>JBDKJK010000239.1:0-2680 GCA_039796675.1 Chloroflexota bacterium | reverse complement strand
GAATAACGATACCCGCCTGCGTAGCCGTGTGCGCCCGCGCCGAGACCAAGGTAGGGGAGTGAACGCCAGTATTGAATATTATGTTTACAGGCATAGTGTGGAAATGAGTCAAAAGTCGAAGGTCGAAGGTCATTGACCTTTGACTTTTGACCTTCGACTTGCTTCACCCAATTCGAAATTTCATATTGCGCGTAGCCAGGCTGTTGTAAGTGGTCCATTGTCCATTCGTACATGTCGGCGGCGAGGTCGGGGTCGGGGAGTGGGAGGATGCCTTTGTCTGCCCATTTGCCGAAGGGCGTGCCGTGTTCGAGGGTGAGGGCATACGCAGAGATGTGTTCAGGCTCAAGCTCGAGCACACGCTTCACTGTTGTTTGCCATGATTCTAAGGTTTGCTCGGGTAAGGCATAGATCAAATCAAGGTTGAGGTTGCTGAAGCCTGCTTTGCGCGCAGTGGAGACGGCTTCGATGACGGTGAAAAAGTCATGTTCACGTTCGAGCATGCGCAGTTCTTCGGTGTTGGACGATTGCACTCCAAAGCTGATGCGGTTGATGCCTGCTTTGCGAATCGAGTCGAGTTTTTCGGGTGAAATGGTGCCGGGGTTGGCTTCAATGGTCACCTCCGCGTCAGCGGAAATGTTGAAGGCGGAGGATAAGGCTGACATAACGGAATCAAATTGAGTTCCAGAAAGAAGCGATGGGGTTCCTCCTCCAAAAAATACAGTTGGCACGTTGAAGGTTGGAACGTTGGAATGTGATCCGATAAATTCAATTTCCCGAATCAAGGCTTCGACGTAAGCGGGGATTAACGATTCTTGACCGGCGTAGGTGTTGAAGTCGCAATAGGCGCAGCGATGTTTGCAAAAGGGGATGTGGATGTAGATCGAGGTATCAGGTGTCATGTGTGAGGTTTTTGGGTAAGCCGATAATTAAAGCGATGGGTCCGAGTAAAAGCAGCCACATGGCGCTACCAAGACCGAAGCGGTCTGCGAGGATGCCGATGAGCAGGGGAAGCAATTTTGCAAGCGGATCGGTGACGGCGCCAATTGCCATGATGCTGGCGCTCTGACCGGGAAGGCTTGAGTATAACCGCCCTTGCAAGATGGGATACCACCCAGTGTTGAGGATGTTGACGAGAATGATAAGCAAAATTTTTGGCAGAAAGCCGGGGATGAGCAAGAAGGCAACGAAGGCGAAAGCTTCAAAGAATGCCGTGGTTCGCAAATAGCGGATGCTATCTTTGAGGCGGTCGACGATGGGGATGAAGAAGAGGTCGGTGAGGAGCCCCATGACAAGCCAAATAGTAACGGCAATACCGGCTTGTGTTTCGTTCACGCCGACGACATCGACGAAGTAGAGCGCGAGAAAGCTAAAAATCACATCAAGCATCAGGTCGGCGAATTCGAGCAGGAGCAACCAGCGCCAGACTTCTTTTCGTTTGAGCGCTTGAAATGCGGCTTTGAATCCATTGAAGACTTCTGTGAAAGAAGGGAAGGGAGTGTTCTTTTTATCAATGGGTAAATAGCGAATGGCGATCAGAACGCAAGCCGCGGAAATAGCAGTGAGTAAGGCGTAGGTTCCACGCCAACCCAAGCCTAGGTAGACAAATAACCCCAGCAGCAATGGTCCCGTGAGCACACCCAGTGAACCGGCAAAAGTCCAACGCGCCATGTTTTGTTCGTGGCGCTCGGGAGCGGAATCCATGAGATTTGCTTGAGAAAGGTTGACGAGTGCGCCGCTAGACGGATTGAAAAGGATGATGGAGAAAAGAAGAAAGAGGAAAGAATGGCTGATGCTCGTCATGAAAAGTGAGACGGTGAATAAAATGCCGCCTCCTATGATGAGCAAACGCCTGCGCCACACGTCGCCGAGGATTCCGATGAAGGGTTCGATGAAGGCGGCAAGGATGCCTGGCAGACTAAGCAATAGACCAATTTGAGTGTATGTGAGATTGAGATCCGTGCGAATAAGGGGCCAGGCGGTTTCGATGACGCCGAAGACCAGTTCGTCGAGGAATTCGATGAGGAGGTAGATCATGCGGAATGATGAATGCAGATTGAAGAATGATGATTAATGAGTAGTCAGTCAGAGTTTCAGTCGCAGCCTTGCGACGATCACCGCAGGGATTTCGCTGAACTTGCCGCCCCAGCCAAGCGGAGTGGTTTGGGGCGTATCTAGTGGGAAGGCACGTTCTTCAAAGCCGTCGAGGACGAATCCGTTTTGGAAGGCGAGGTTTAAATAGTATTGAAGTGGTCGTTCAAAATAAACTTGCGGCTTGGGCTGGTTTCGCAAGGCGAGTCCGCGCATGGAGTAGGGGGTCATATAACGCGAGGTTTTTATCGAATAGACCGTTTTGATCTCACCATCATCCATTTCTTCGACGACATGCATAGACGAAGCATTATTGAAACAGGGATGCGTGATTGAGAAGACAAAGACCCCGCCAGGTTTGAGTAGTTTGGGCAGGGTGCGAAAAAGTGGTTCGATCTCAGCCATGTCAAAGAGTGCCATATTGGAAAGAGCGGAGTCGAATTTGGATTCGCCGAGGGAGAGCAGTTGGGCTTCGTTGGTGGCGTCGATGACGTGATACGTGATGCTTGAAGCGTGAAGAGCCGTTCTTTGTTTAGCGTATTCAATCAGATTTTCAGAGAAGTCGAAGGCGGTGACCGTGCATCCCAGTTCG
>JBDKJK010000238.1:0-13280 GCA_039796675.1 Chloroflexota bacterium | reverse complement strand
CCATCCCCCTCACCTCTCCAGAGGAGGAAGGATGAGCGCCCCGATTCTTTGGATCGCCGTACCCTTTGCTGCCGGTGCTTTGATTCTACTTTTGCTAGGCGAACGATATTCCGCATACATCGGCGGTGGCATATCTGCTTTGTTATCGTTGATCGCGTTATTTATCCCCATCGATACAGCATTATTGATCGGTGAGGTATCTTTAAAGATTTCTCCAGCCATTCAGTTTTTCGGGCGTAGTTTCGAACTCACCGCTGCAGATGGTCCTTTGATCGCCATGATCTATGGGCTTTCGGCATTATGGTTTTTCGGCACAGAAGCCTCAGGAACCGCCCATCGCTTTGTGTCGCTTGGGTTAATGATCATCGCTTTGTTAACCGCCTCTATTGCCGTAGAGCCGTTCTTGTATGCCGCACTCCTGATCGAAATGGCAGCCATGCTGGTGGTACCGCTCCTGGCTCCTCTATACCAAAAACCCGGGCGTGGTGTCGTACGTTTCGTCATCTACCAAACCCTCGCCATGCCTTTCATTCTTTTCTCCGGTTGGATGCTCGCCGGTGTAGAAGCCAGCCCAGGCGACTTAGGCACCACTATTCAGGCAGGTGTGATGCTCACCATGGGGTTTGCCTTCCTTTTTGCTGTCTTCCCGCTTTACAACTGGATTCCGCAATTAATGGAAGAAGCCTCTCCCTATGCAACCGGATTTTTATTATGGGCGCTGCCAACTTTCACAGTTATCTTTGCGCTCGGTTTTCTCGACCGCTATACCTGGCTTGGGAACACACCTCAGATCGCCAATGCCATTCTTTTCTCTGGAGTGATCATGACCGCCTCCGGAGGGATTTTGGGGTCATTACAGCGTCATCTTGGGCGCATCCTCGCATATGCCGCCATCGCAGAAACGGGACTGCTCCTTTTGGCATTGGGATTGCAATCTGCAGATTTGGTTTACATTATCTTTCTAATGCTCATCCCACGCGGATTGGAATTCAGCGTTTGGGCGCTGGCACTTTCGATCATCAAACGCAATGCGTATCCCTTAAAGTTCAGTGATGTACAAGGCATGGCACGCAACTATCCTGTAGCAACTGCCGCACTCATTATTGCTCACCTTTCAGTAGCTGGCTTTCCATTGCTTGCAGGGTTTCCTTCACGGTTGGCACTCTGGCAGGAATTATCCCTGCAATCTCAGGCGGCTTCTGTATGGGTGTTTCTTGGGTTGGCAGGTTTGCTCATTGCCGCCATCCGCACACTGGCGGCGCTCGTCATGGCGACAGAAGATAGTCAATGGAAAGTCAAAGAATCATGGGTGCAGATCAGCATGCTGGGATTCGGCATCGTTGGGCTCTTCCTGCTTGGGCTATTCCCACAAATCCTTCAACCTTTTCTTTCGAGCCTTCCGAATCTATTTGAGCATCTCTTTCAATAACCTGGTTTTACAAAAGGTATAATTTACCGAAGCAAAATATGGAGCCCTTATGGAATTTGAACAAATCGTAAAACGCCTAGAATTTCTAGACAAACAACAACGTGACACAAAAGAAACCCTTGCCGCGTTAAAAGAAACTCTGGCATCCTTTGAAACCTCGGTAAATGCCGTCTCCAAACAGATCAAAACACTCAGCAAGCAAGTGACCGATATCGCGCCCGCCTCGAAGCGGGTAGATCAATTCGAAAGTATGATCTCGAAACAACGCATTGATATTGTCAAAATGATCACAGACAATGAAAAGGAACGCGACAAAGAGGAAAAAGAAAGCGCAAAAAGAATTCAAAGCGAGATCAGCGAGCTGAGTAAGCTTGTTACACAGGTCAAATCATCGTTTAACCCTGGAGAGTACAAAAAACTCTTCAAGGAACGAGCCGACGAAACCCAACGCGCGCTTAATAACATTGCTGACCTTAGACTATCAATAGATGAAGCCAAACGCTCAAATGAAGACGTCCGACATACACTGCTTGCCAATGATGAAGCCCGCAAGAACGACCTGAAACGTATCGCTGACCTGCAAGGCGAAATAACAGCACTGCGCAAACGCATTGACGAAAACCGTGAAAAAGCCACGGTGCAAAGCGACACCATCCGAAATGTAGAAAATCGAATGACGGAATTGCTCGCCTCAGAATTAGAACGCAAACAGGCACAAGCCATTTTTCTCGACCAACAACGTGTGGCACTCATTGATCGCGAGCGAACTTGGAAGGATTGGGAAGAAAAATTCAACTCCTTTCAAAAAGAAGCCGGAGCGCTTGATGGGCAGATCCAAAGACTAGACGAAACCTTGCGCAGCGCTAAAAAGGCACAAGATACCTATATGGACCTCAACACCAAACTCGAGCGACGCATCAACGAAGTGACAGAAATGCAGCGCCTTGCAGAAGAACGCCTGCGCCAGGAATGGATCAGCTTCAAAGCCGATGACCAAAAACGCTGGACCGGGTACAGTTTATCTTCCGAAGAATCCTTCCGCGATATTCGAAAAGAGGTTGGCAAGTATGAGGATCGCATTTCCTCAATCACTGAGGTTGCGCAAGTCTTGCAAGATCAAATTCACCAGACTACAGATGTTTCAGAAAAGCAATTACAGGAAATGATGAACGTCGTCCACGAGTGGATGACCTCCTATCAGCGCATCATGGGGCACGAAAAGAAAAAGACCAGGAAATAAAACATCCAACCGTCAAAAAAGTGGGAGTCGAGAGATTTCCACTTTTCGATTTAAAAGTATGGTTAAATTGAAGAATGAGAGTTATTGGTACAGCAGGTCATGTAGATCACGGCAAGTCGACATTAATCGAAGCATTAACAGGCACCCACCCCAACCGCCTCAAAGAAGAGCAAGCCCGCGAAATGACCATAGAACTTGGTTTCGGCTGGCTCACCCTCGAAAACGGTGAAGAAGTAGGCATTATCGATGTGCCTGGTCATCGAGACTTCATCGAGAATATGCTCTCCGGCGTTGGAGGAATTGACGCGGCATTACTCGTCATTGCTGCCGATGAAGGCATCATGCCACAGACAAAAGAACATCTGGCGATCCTCGACTTGTTACAAATCCCTGCGGGGATCATTGTTCTGACGAAAATCGATCTCGCCTCAGACTCAAGTTGGCTTGATCTTGTTGAAGCAGACATTCGCGCCGCTGTAAGCGATACCGCTCTCAAAGATGCGCCCATTCTGCGTGTTTCTGCAAAAAACACAACAGGGTTAAAAGAACTCAAACTCGCCCTTGAAACTCTATTGCAAGATAAACCCGCCCGACCTGACCTTAATCGCCCGCGCCTGCCGATTGACCGGGTATTCACCATTAGCGGTTTTGGAACTGTCGTCACCGGCACGTTGAAAGATGGTCACTTCTCTACAGGCGACGAGGTAGAGATTCTGCCAAGTGGCATGCATGGACGCATTCGCGGCTTGCAAACGCACAAGAAAAAAGAAGAAACTGCGGTGCCAGGTTCGCGGACTGCCGTCAACATTTCCGGCGTGGATACAGAACAGATCCAACGCGGAGATGTGCTTGTACACTCGGGTCAGTATCAAACCACCCGCCGCATCGATGCAAAATTCAAAGCGCTCAAAGATATTCACAAACCACTAATGCATGGCGATGAAGTGAAGTTTTTCGTTGGGGCAAGTGAGACGGTTGCCACACTGAGGCTGCTTGGCACAGAAGAGATCGTTGCCGGCGATGAAGGTTGGATCCAACTCGAACTGCGTGACCCCCTCGTTGCCTTACGCGGCGACCGTTACATTTTGCGCCGCCCCTCCCCCGGAGAAACACTCGGTGGCGGCTCAGTGGTAGACCATCAACCCAAAGGCAGGCACAAACGCTTTGATGCAGATGTTATCAAGTCATTAGATTCTCTCGCCCAAGGCTCGCCTTCAGATGTGCTCTTCGAAGCGGCACTTGCCTTGCAGATCGCACCCATCAAAGAGATGATCGCCAAATCACGATTGGAGGCGTCTTCGGCAGAACCTGCCCTGCTGGAATTGTTGAAAGAGAGTCGTGTCATCGTTTTGGAAGAACCTTCAAAACCAGAAACTCTGGCAGTTAGCCTGCCCTATTGGAATACGCTGCAAAGTAATATTTTTAGTTTGGTCGAGGCGTATCATGGCCAATACCCATTACGGCGCGGCATACCTCGTGAAGAATTAAAAAGCAAACTAAAACTTGTACCAAAGATCTTTTCAGCCGTGCTCTCATACCTTGTTTCGCATCAACTGCTTCGCGATGAACGTGGGGTAGTGTGCAAGCCAGGGCATGTGATTCAATTCAATGGGCAAGATGCAGTCAAGGTCGAAGCACTGAGGCGCAGGTTTGCGTCGAATCCGTTTGCCACGCCCAGCGTCAAGGAATGTCAGGCAGAGGCAGGTGAAGAGGTTGTCAATGCATTAATCGAGTCTGGCGAGTTGATGCCTGTCTCACAGGAAATTATTTTCCGTAAAACGGATTATGATGAAATGGTCACACGCATAGAAGCCGCACTTCGCCAGCAGGGACAGATCACCCTTGCCGAAGTGCGCGACATGCTAAGCACAACCCGAAAATATGTACAGGCGCTGCTTGAACATTTGGATACGATTGGACTAACCATACGCGATGGGGATGCCAGAAAATTAAGAAAGTGAATGCGCAATGACATTTATTCAGGAAATCATCAAACCGCCCGTGTTTGAAGATGATGAGGAAACTCATCAGGCGTATTTACTTAACATTATCCTATGGGTGCTGATTGTTGTACCTCTGCCTTATTTGCTTTACGTACTCTTCGCACAACCCGAAACAGCTTCGCGCGCCTGGGTGCAAACGATCTTCGGAGAAGCTATCAATATCTTCCTGCTGATTCTCTTAAAACGAGGATATGTGCGCACCGCCAGCATAATTCAAACGCTTGCATTTTGGTTTTTTTTCACAGCGACTGCTTTTACAGCCTATGGCGTTCAGGATGAAAGTTATCTGTTCGGGTATCCGCTTGTTATCTTGATCGCAGGCGTATTGCTCGGAACGCGCGTAGCTGCCGGTTTTACAGTGTTATGCCTGCTTTCTGGTCTCAGCATGGTGTATTTTCTAAACATTGGCACAATCGAGATTCCAGAGAACAGATCTGTCTTGTTCACCTGGGTTATTAGCTTAATTATTTTCCCGATCTTCACCACTTTGCAATATCTTACCTGGCGCACTGTGAACAATGCACTTACCCGCGCACGGCGCAGCGAAGAAAAATACAAGCTAATCTCAAGGGTTAGTTCTGATTATGCCTTTGAAAGCCGGATCACAGAAGAAGGCGTGGCAGAAGCTATTTGGATCGGCGGCGCTTTTGAGAAAATGACAGGGTATACCCCTGAAGAGTATTTCTCAGTTGGGGGGTGGTATGCCCACGTCCACCCGGATGATCTCGAAAAAGACGCCCTTGATATGAAGAAGTTATTTAATAACGAGGACGTTCAAGGGTCTGTCATACGTACTTTCGCAAAAGGCGGAGAAGTCCGCTGGGAGCGAGTCTTTGCCCATCCTATTTGGAGTTCAGAAGAGAATCGATTGATCGGAATTCTGGGTGCGGTTCAAGACATCACCGAGCAAAAACAAGCAGAAGAAAAACTGCAAAAGATATTCTTACAGCAGGAAGCCATCTTGAACAACATTCCAGATATGGCATGGCTAAAAGATACAGAAAGCCGTTACATCGCGGTCAACGAGCAATTCCTGCGTATCTGTAACTTGAGCTATGAAAGTATCATTGGCAAAACAGATGATGATATTTGGGACGCAGCCTATGCCCAAAAATACAAGGCGGATGATCTCGAGGTCATACTCAGTGGCACGCGAAAAACCGTCGAAGAGGTGCAAAAAGACGGACGCGGCAGAGAATACTGGGTCGAAACCACGAAAACGCCGATCTACAATGAACGCAGGGAAGTGATCGGCACCACTGGCATTGCCCGTGAGATTACACAGAGAAAACTGGCTGAACTATCCGATCAGACTCGCCGCGAAATGCTCGAAAAAGTGGTTCAACTTGGCAAACGTGTGACAGAAGTGAGCGATTTACGCACCACGCTTGAAAAAATCTGGCATGGCGTTCATAACGACCTTGACTTTGATCGACTTGGCATCTTTCTCTACAATGTGGACCGGAATTCGATGGATAGTGCTCTTGGCACAGACATTCATGGGCAAATGCAAGATACGCGTGGTCAGTGGTTTCCGCTTGCAGAATTTGATGCTTTCAACACGTTGCTCCAACAACCCGATGGGTTGTACTTCACCCATAATTACACGGCTGAGAACAATATTCCGCCAGGGAATGAAATGTATGGAGTTCAAGACTATGCAGCGGTCGCCGTGTGGGGAGGCAAAAAACTGGTGGCAGCTATTTCTGTTGATCAACTTACTACGCGGCGGCTAATCTCACCAGAACAATTGGAGGCGTTACGTCTATTCGCAGGCTATGCTGGTTTGGCAATTGAAAATGCGCGACTCCATGATGCTCTGGAAAACGATCTCAATTCCCGCAAAGCACTCATTGAAGAGTTGGAAAGAAAAAACATGGAGCTCGAACGTTTTACCTATACCGTTTCACACGACCTTAAATCTCCGTTGGTTACCATCACCGGCTTTCTTGGATATTTAGAACGAGATGCCCACACCGGGAACTTCAAAAATTTCAAACGCGATATGGAGCGTATCCAACAAGCCGTGGATAAAATGCAGATCTTATTGAACGACCTGCTTGAACTCTCACGAATTGGGCGCATCATGCATGAACCCGTGGAAGAAGATTTTGGCGCAATCGTTCGTGATGCATTATCCCTGCTTGATGGCGCAATCACATCCGGCAACATTCACGTCAATTTCGTGGATGAAGGACACAAGATAACCGGAGATCGAGTCCGCTTGTTAGAAGTGATTCAAAACCTGGTGGAGAATGCCATCAAATTTATGGGCGCGCAACCAAACCCCAAGGTCCATATCGGTTCGATCATGGATGGTGAAGACAAACCGATCTTTTTCGTACAGGATAATGGCATTGGCATCGAGCCGCAATATCAAGACCTCGTCTTTGGCATCTTCAACAAACTCGATGCCAGAACAGAAGGTTCCGGAATCGGACTCACTCTTGTGAAGCGCATCATCGAAGTTCATAACGGCAGTATCTGGCTCAGCTCACAACCTGAAACAGGCACCACCTTTTATTTCACCATTCCTGATGTAAAAAAAGAATAAAGGAGCATCTCATGTGCGGACGTTTCACACTCACTGTTGACCCTGCAGAAATCACAGATACATTTGGCGATTTCACCTTTCCAACACAATTTGCACCGCGCTACAACATTGCCCCCACCCAACCTGTCCTCGCTATTCCAAATGATGCAAAGAACAAAGCGGATTTCTTCATTTGGGGTCTGATCCCTTCATGGGCAAAAGACCCAAGTATTGGCAACAAACTGATTAACGCCCGCGGCGAAACCATCGCAGAGAAACCGTCCTTTCGCGGCAGCTTCAAATACAAACGGTGTCTCATCCTTGCCGATGGCTTCTACGAATGGAAAACCCAGCCCGGCATGAAAACCAAAACGCCCTACTTCATCCACATGAAAGACCGTCAGCCTTTCGCCTTTGCCGGTTTATGGGACGAATGGCAATCGCCTGAGGGTAGCTCGGTGCGCACCTGCACCATCATCACCACTGAGCCGAATGAGTTGATGTCATCTCTTCACAATCGCATGCCTGTGATCCTCAGCCCCAAGGATTACAATCTCTGGCTCGATGTTGCGCCTCAGACTCCCGATAAACTGATACACCTCATCAAGCCATTCTCCACCGAGAACATGTCTGCCCATCCCGTTTCTACTCTGGTCAACAAACCCGGCAATGACCGTTATGAATGTGTCGTTCCGGCATAACAGAGAAATGACATCTCTAAAAAACTGGTTCATTACCCGCTTCCCTGCCCTCGCCTCAAGAGACTATGTCCTCTTTCTCACCGGTCAATTCATATCCGTCGTCGGCACATGGATGCAGGCTACTGCATTACCCTACCTTGCTTACCGCCTATCGGGTCGCCCCTTAGACCTTGGCTTGATCGGTTTTGCTAATACACTACCTACACTTCTCTTTGCACTCCCAGCCGGTGTACTGGTGGAACACTGGGACAAACGAAAAGCGGTCATCATCTTTCAATTTGTCATGTCGATCCAGGCATTCGGGCTGGCATTCCTTGCCTATACTGGGCAGCTTCAAATTTGGCATATACTACTGCTCGCATTCATTTATGGAACTGCCGTCTCAATAGAAGTGACGGCACGCCAAGCCATGCTGATCGAACTTGCCGGGAAGGAAGCGCTTCCAAGCGCGATCGCTTTACAAACCACAGCCTTCAACCTTGGGCGAGTGATCGGTCCGCTATTGGCAGCAGGGTTGATCGCCGCCTCTGGCAGTGAAGGAATCGTCTTTTTAGTTAACGGCATCAGTTATGTCTTTGTGATCATTGGGTTATTTTTCGCGCACACTCGCTTCAAACCTGAAAAAGGATTGGAAGAATCAAAGAGCATGGGGAATGAATTCAAGGAAGGGCTGCGTTACATCCGCTCTAATTCTATTGTGTTATCAGCCATATTGATGTCTGCACTTCTCGGCTTTTTCGGCATTCCCCTCGTCCAACAGATTCCCGCCGTGGCGCGAGATATTTTACAACCCATTCTGAATTCCGAAACCGCCATTGCCGCACGTACAAGTAACCTTTATACAGCCCAAGGCATTGGCGCCGTCATTGCTGCATTCATGATGGCATATTTTGCCACTGCGAACAAAAACTCAACCCTTTTGTGGGGGCAAATTCTTTTCGTCCTTCCGGTTATTGTGTTGGGAGTAACTCAAACCGCTTCTCTGGCATTCATGCTACTAATTCTGGTGGGCTGGGGAACTGTGGTTCAACTGATCAGTATGAATACAATGATCCAGGTGCGTGTTCCGAACGACCTGCGCGGACGTGTGTTCAGCGTGTATTTTTGGGGCTTGCAGGGCGTGGCTCCCTTTGGCAGTATTCTAGTCGGTTGGATCGCCCAAACCTGGGGAGTACAAACGGCTCTCGTTAGCGGCGGAGTTGCTTGCATGGCGGGCATCCTCTTGGTTCGCTTATTTTTTTTGCAAAAAAGAGTCCAAGCGGATTAATAGTGGCTAAGGGTTTCGCCCTTCAACTTGACCGTGTTTTTTTTGCCATGTTATGATGTCTCCTATGCAAAATAGAAACAAAGAAGAATCTTCTGCTTCGTTGGATGGCGCTCGTACGCAAGCATCCGAAACAGCCTCAAAACCAAGCTCCATTTTCTCAGTTTTGATGAACAGCCTCATCAACATGGGTTTGGGGGAACCGTTGGTTAAGCTGGGCACCAATCTCTTCTCGATGGTTGCCATCTTATTGGTGATCTTGCTCGCGCAGACTTTTTACCGTCAGGCGCAGGCGCTACCCGATGCGCAGGAACAGGTTTCAGGTCCGGTTGAGGCGGTGCAAGTGAATCCGGGTTCAAATTCTGTTCTCCCGGTCACCGATGGAATCAATCGATCGGCACAATTGCATACCACCATCCCAAGCCGTCCGCGTGAAGAACTTTCTACATATGTTGTACAAGATGGCGATACCGTATTTGGGATCGCTGAAAAATTCGGCTTGGAACCAGAGACGATCTTATGGGGAAATTACAACACCCTGCTGGATGACCCACACTCTTTAAAGCCGGGGCAAGAGTTGATCATTTTGCCAGTGAACGGTGTGTATTGGGAATGGTTGGGCGGCATCCCATTTGGAGAGTGGGCACGTTTTTATGGCGTGAGCGCTTCAGATGTGATCGAATATCCTGGCAACAACATCGACCCAAATACTGTTGGTGATTACGAAAACGCGAACATCAAAACAGGGACTTGGCTAATCATCCCAGACGGCAAACGCGATTTTGTGAGTTGGAGCGCCCCATTGGGTGTGACACGTGAAAACCCCGCCTCTGCACGCGTACTTGGGGCGGGCGCCTGCGACCCGATCAGTGGCGGCGCTGTGGGGTATGGATCTTTCATCTACCCGACCAATAAACATTATCTTTCCGGGTTCGATTGGTCGCCTCAAACCAATCACAACGGGCTCGACTTTGCAGGCAACACCGGTGAAGCCGTGTATGCTTCAGATGCGGGCGTGATCGTATATGCTGGTTGGAACGATTACGGGTATGGCAACATGATCATGATCGATCATGGAAATAATTTTCAATCGCTATATGCCCATTTGAGCGCGCTCAATGTAGGGTGCGGGCAAAGTGTAGGGCAAGGTGAAGTGATCGGGGCTGTGGGGTCTACTGGTCGTTCCTCAGGTTCGCACTTGCACTTTGAGATTATGGCGGGTGTAAAGGTCAACCCGTGGGATTTTCTGCCTCCACCTTAAAGTTGTTTCTTTATACAGATGGATGAAGATATTGCTTTTCCCTCTGCCCAATAATTGCCCAAGTTGTGGAATGTACAGTTCACTGCGCATTCCACAACTTATTTTTGAATCAGAAGGTAAACAATGAAAAATAAACTTCTGCTTGCATGGAGCCTCTTCCGGCTGCCATTTCTCGGGCTGGTGATTATCATCTTCCGGTCTCAAGCTTCTGCAATTCTAGAGAATTTTGTTCAACTGAATGCTATTGCAGATTTTGCCGTTTATACACTTAGCACTCTCTCCACCCGGCTATATCTCGTCGGCGTGCTTATGCTTGGGGTAGTCTCGATCCGTTGGCTAATCTGGAAAGGCATTCGCCCATCCACCATGCAATACATCCTTTTTGTGACTGCCACATATGTCATTGCTTGGGTGTTCTTTCAATTTATCGTACTTGTATCGAACCCATGGCTACGTTCCTTTGCAGTGACTATTGTGGTGGCGGTCAATAATTTATCAGGCGTGTGGCTTGCGGAACGAGTAAAAAACAATAAAGGGGTAAATCTTTTCTTTGCTATTATTCCCGGAATCCCAGAAATATTTCTGCCACAATCTTATTTCATCTGGCTGCGAGAGCAGCTTGGCAAAGCTATCTCGTCCACGCCGAACCCAGATCGATCTTGGGCAGCAGGAATCTTATGCGCTTCTCTTCTTGCATTATTTATATGGACTCCGTTCAACAACCAGCGCATCCTAACGGCTGGAGAATTGCTTCACGCCGACTCGACTGTGGTCAAGTTTGCAGATGGAGACTACAACTGGATCGAGCTAAACCCTGCAACAGACGAACTATATGCGGTTGGATATTACAGCAATTTCATCATGATTTTTAACACCAATGAAATAAAAGCTCCGCCGCGAAAATCCAAAACCAGTATAGACGGAGCACAAAGCTTCGGTTTTAACCCCGATCTTCAACAGGTCTATATTTATAACCACATGGCAAGAGAGCTTGTTTATCTCGATGCCCCAGACCTTACCCTCGCGCGCACGCTGCCAATTCCCGATCTTTCCAATGGTGATGTATGGGTCAAATGGAATCAATTAACCGATACCATTGTCCTTTCTTCTGAAGCGGACCTGAATATCGGCACACCCTTTTATTTATTAGACCGCGAAAATGGGAGCACGCAGGCAACCATGCCCCTGCCCATCATACCAACAGCATACATCGTCTTTCACCCTGAAAAGCCCATTCTCTACTTTAATTCATTCAAAGACACTTATCTAGCTGCATGGGACATGGAAAAGCACCAGATCACTCAACAAACAGAAACCAGCCCACGCACAGACCGAATGACATTATCTCCAGATGCATCTGAGTTATTAGTCGCTTCGCCCATGGAAGGCACAGTACTTTGTTATGACCTAGAAACTCTCGACTTTAAGGGAAAGATAAACACTTCGTTCGGAGACCGAACCATGGCAGTGGACCCAGACAGGAATCTGTTATTTATGGGAAATTTCATCAACAACAGATTAACCATCATCGACTATAAAACCCTGCGTGTCATCCGGTCCTTTTACCTGGGTCCATGGATTCGTACCATCGCGCTTGATACGGAAAACGGAGTTGCTTATGTATCAACTGTTCGACACCTTTTCAAAGTAACGTATGCTGAAAAGTAACGGAACTAACCAGCATATTTCTGCATGATTCGAAGAAAAACTTCGCGGTCTTCCGGCATCATTTCAACGATCTCAAACCCCACTTGGAATAAGTTAGGTTGTATCGCATCCATCTTGCACCATTTGGTACGGGCAATGAAAACGATAAAAGGCATAGAGCCTAGATCGGGTGTAATTTCAATGCGAAGGTAATAATCCTTTGCCAGCGGCAAAGGACCAACCGTCTCCATCCTTAATCCGATCGCACTGACTTCCACCATATGACCCAAGATTTCTTCCGTATCGTCATTAAGGATACGCATATACATGTTGAACCTTTTTCGTGGGGTGGTACGTTTTTCAGGCATGCCATTCTCCTTCAGACGCAATTCGTCTAATAAAAGTCTCAACATCCTATCACGGGGTCAAACAGGCGGACAGGTGTCTTTTGTACTGCCTCGCCAAATTAAATATCAAACAAATCTTTCGTCCGTTTGAAATTGCCGTTCACAGGCGGGTAGGCTCGCATGAAATCTTCTCGTTCCCCAAAAACCTTTGTGATAAACCCCATCAACCCGCGGCGCATTTGCATGCCACCTTGTGAAGCATGCTGTTCGCTCGCCTTGCGTTTGATCTCAGAGACAGATCGGGTGGCAATGCGCACATGCAGAGGGAAATCCACTTCGGCAAGCTCTTTTAAATTGATGTCGCCATTGCGCCCCCACTTGGTGGGGTCTTTGCCGATTAGCGGCATAAGGCGTGTCATGGCTTTTAAGAACCCACGTGGAAATACCTGAAAATATAATGCTGTGGGTTTGAACGCCTCACCAGCTTCAGGGTGGAAGTTCTCATCATCTGCATTGGCAAAAGCGAGGACAGTTGCCTTATGGATGTGGATATGGTCAGGGTGCTTGTATCCGCCAATGGGGTCGAAGGTAATCACAATATCTGGTTTAATCTCGCGGATGTGCTTCACAACCTTCCCCGCCACCTCTTCAATCGGATGATTGATTTGCGCATCAGGGTGCTGATTGGCATCCATGCCCGGCATACCAGAATCGCGATACCCAAGGAAGATAACTTCCTTCAAGCCAAGTTCCTTTGCAGCACGCATCAACTCGTCGGTACGCATCTCGGCAGTGTCTTTATAGCCATTTAAAAATTCGGGGTCGGCAGAGCCTGCCTCGCCGCGAGTAGCACAG
>JBDKJK010000237.1:0-3021 GCA_039796675.1 Chloroflexota bacterium | reverse complement strand
ACATGCGGTAACACAGGTTGAAAACGGGGGTTTGGTAGGTTTCTACGAGCTTTGTAAACGCCTCGTCATCACCTTGTTGCGCCTGGAGAACCCAGGTCTTTTCTTCGTTCACGTTTCTCCTCGGGAAGGCTTTCTACCTTCTCTTACGCATTCACATGAGGAAAAGTTTCACAAATTTGACTGGACAATCTACAAGTTACGCATTACGGATTGCGAAATACGTGATGCGTAAAGAGCTAATGGACATGCCCGCTTCCTTCGGGACCGAGAACCTGTTCCCACTTCCCAAGCGAATCTACCCGTTGAGCGAAAAAAATAGCAATGGCGGTTGTGATCGGCACAGCGGCAATTAACCCGAGTGAGCCGACCAACGTCCGCACGATCTCCTCCGCAATGAACGAGAAGTTGACAATATAGCCATAGTCGCCGCCACCCATCGAGAACATCAACATCATCGGCAGAGAGGCTCCAGCGTAGGCTAAGACCAACGTGTTCACCGTAGCAGCCACATGGTCTTGCCCGATGCGCATGGCAGCCCCATAGAGACCACCAAAGCCGAGGCTTGGATTCGCATGATGGAGTTCAAAAACAGCCGAGGCTTGAGTCGTCACCAAATCATCCAACACGCCGAGTGCTCCGATAATTAATCCGCCTAAAAATAAACCGCGCAGGTTGATGGGGGTATCGCTGAGTTGCATCAAGAACATGACGTTCTCGTCGCCCGAGCCATTCAGTTTGGCGAAAACCACGAACAGCCCAGCCAATGCACCGGTGATGAGCAAGACCAACACCATGCTTATAACGGCGGCATGTGTTTTGAGAGTCCAGCCGTAGGTGAGATACAAACTGACACCCAACAAAATGATCGAGCCGATGATGCTGATTGTAAGTGGATCTTCGCCATGGAGGATATGTGGAATGATATATCCAATGATGATATATAAACTGAACGCCATACTCAACAAAGCGCGGATGCCTTTCCATTGGCTGATGAGAACGATGGCAACTGCGAAGAAAAGAGTGAGCCACAGAATCGGCGTGGTGCGCACGTAATCTACAAAATACGCATTGACCACATTATCGGGCGTCTTTGAGATGGTGACGATGATTTGATCTCCCGGCTTGAGTAAGTAATCATCCGAGCGCACTTGGCGCCTGCCGTAATCAATTTCCATCTCAATGCCTTCGTACGCGCCTTCGAGGATGTTAATCCGTGCAATCTGATATGTTTGCAGACTCCCGCCCAAATCAATTTCACCTTCTTCAATGATTTGCGTCACCTCGGCTTTGACAGTATCCGCGCCAAAAGTGGCGAATCCATCACCGGGGAGTTGTACGCGAGTAAAAAGCGTATAGATTGTTACGCTAATCAGCAATAGAAAAGGAAAGAGCCATGAAGTTTGTTTCATGGTGAGTATTATAAACCGACGATGGACGACAGACGATTGTCCATGGTTTTATCGTCCATCGTCTGCGGTCTATGGTCTATTATCTATCGTCCATACGGATACCAATAACTCTTATCTTCCATATTGAAATCCCAATGGACATGTTTCGTCTCGCGGAATTGGTCGAGACCTTCTTCGCCGAGTTCGCGCGCGCCGCCGGAGTATTTCATCCCGCCAAACGGACCGGCATAATGATCCGTAAGTGGGTCGTTGATCCAGATCGTTCCGGCTTTCACGTCGTCGAAGAATTGCTTGATCTTTTTGGCATCGTTGGAAATCAAGACCGCACCCAAGCCGTATTGACAGTCATTGGTTAATTTCACGGCTTCTTCAAAGGTGGTGTATTCCATAATCGGCACAGCCGGACCAAAGGTCTCGTCACGCATGATGACCATCGAATGATCCACTCCGGAGAGCACAGTCGGTTCGTGGAAGAAGCCTTTGCTTAATTGAGCGGGTCTTCCACCGCCGATGAGAATTTTTGCGCCATGCGCTTTTGCATCGGCAATGTGACTTTCAAATTTGGCGCGATAGGTTTCGCCGATCATTGGTCCCATGTCAGTTGTGGGTTCCAAACCGGAACCCAATCGCAGCGTTTTGACATGCTCCACAATGGCTTCGGTGAATTTGGATGCGCCCCGCCTTGGGATGTAGACTCGTTCTGTCGATGTGCAAACCTGCCCGGCGTTGATGAGAGCCGCATATGCCACCGCTTTGGCAGCGATTTCCGGGTCTGCATCCTCAGCGATGACAGTGGCATCCTTGCCGCCTAATTCCAAATGCAATTTCTTCATCATCGGCGCGGCAATGGAGGCGATCTTCTGCCCCGTGGCTAAACTTCCGGTAAATGCGATTACGGGCACGTCGGGGTGTTTCACCAATGGTTCACCAGTTTCCAAGCCATACCCAGTAACCACATTCACCACACCAGCAGGGAGGTGGTTGAAGCAGTGCTCTGCCATGTAAAGCGCTGTGAGCGGAGTCATCTCAGAAGGCTTGATCACCACTGTGTTTCCCGCCGCGAGTGCGGGTGCAACTTTCCATGCCATAAGCAGTAATGGAAAATTCCACGGCACGATGCAGCCTACAACACCATAGGGTTCTTTGATGATGAAGTTGAACTGTGATGGTGTTGCCGGAGTCAACACACTGCCGCGATGGTGTCGCCCCAACTCGGCGTAATAACGAAAGGTGTTCATTACCCATTCAAGTTCTTCTTCATTTTCTGAAACGGGCTTTCCCTGCTCAAGAGTTAATAAGTGGACGATTTCTTCGCGATGGGCATGGACTTTCTCCGCCACTTCGTGCAGGAGATTTGCCCGTTCGAACGAACCCATCTTCCTCCACGTCTCAAACGCAGACTTTGCAGCTTGCACTGCCGCTTCAACATCTTCTGGTGTCCCACGCGGAACACTGTCTATGATCTCTTCGGTGGCAGGGTTTTGAACTTCAATGGCTTCTTTGGCTTGTCCATTTGTAAACTTGCCGTTGATGAACATCTGGCGCATGGGAGGTTCTCCTTTTGGGGATAAAAAATGACGATGGACAATCGACCATTGACCATAAAATCAAC
>JBDKJK010000236.1:0-3949 GCA_039796675.1 Chloroflexota bacterium | reverse complement strand
CGCGAAGGAAGGCGCGGGCGTTCCGGTAGATGGACGCGGGACGAAGGTGAAGGGCTATGAGGGCGGTGCCTTCGTCAGACCAACGATTCTCTCCGACGTTAAAGCAGGAAGCGAAATTGCCCGCACCGAAATTTTTGGGCCGGTGCTCAGTCTCATGCACGTCAATACTATCGATGATGCCATCCAGTTGGTCAACAGTGGGCAGTATGGCAACCAAGCCAGTTTGTTCACAACGAGTGGTAATGCGGCACGACGTTTCCGTTATGAGGCGGAGGCGGGCAATATTGGCATCAACATTGGCGTGGCGGCACCGATGGCATTCTTTCCCTTCAGCGGATGGAAAGATTCATTTTTTGGCGATATGCACGGACAAAGCACCGACGCGGTTGAGTTCTTCACGCAGAAAAAAGTTGTAGTGGAACGCTGGCCCAAGGAATGGTCGAGAAAATTCTAAATTCAAGGATACGGTAACAAACAATCATGGCATACGATTACGAAGACGCATTGGATTATTCATCGCACTGGATGGACTGGATCCAGAAAAATGAATTCCCGACCCCAGAACAGGCTCACAAAATTATTGAAGAGTCCACCACAAACTTTGCGGAATATTACAACCGCAACTGGCTCGAGTACCGTAAATCGGTAACGGAAGCAGGTGACTGGGCGGCAGTGGAGTGGGGTGGCTCTGGTGCGGTATTTAAGGATGTGATGGGACGCGAGTACCTCGACTTCCTGGGCGGCTATGGCATGTTAGACCTGGGCTGGAGTCATCCTGAAGTGGTGAATACGGTCAAGGCACAGTTAGAGCGCTCGCCCATGCCATCACAAGAGTTGCTTGACCCATTGCGCGGTGTGTTGGGAAGGTTGTTAGCATCCATTACGCCAGGTGATTTGAAATACAGTTGGTTCGGTGCAAGTGGTACAGAAGCCAACGAAGCCGCGATGAAGATCGCAAAATTATATACGGGTAAATCTGCGTTCATTGTGGGTGTGAAAGCCTTTCATGGGAAGACGATGGGTTCGCTCTCCTTGATGGGAAAGTCTGATTATCGTATGCCAATGGGCGCGATGTATGGCGGACAGGTCTATCACGTCCCGTTTGGAGATGCCGATGCAGTTGAGAAGCAATTGGAAATTTGCGAAAAGGTTGGCATTGGCGTTGCGGCGGTGATGTTTGAGCCGATTCAAGGTGAATCAGGCGCAATTGTTCCGCCAGATGATTTCTGGCCCCGTATTCGTGCTGCAACGAAGAAATATGGCGTTTTGTTGATCGCAGATGAAGTGCAAACGGGTCTGGGGCGCACGGGAAAACTGTGGGGCGTGGAGCATTGGAATGTCGTCCCTGATATTTTGACTGTGGCAAAGTCATTGGGCGGCGGGGTCATGCCGATCAGCGCTGTGACCACCACCGAAGAAATTTTCCACCCGATGATGTATCCGAATCCGTTCATGCATACCACAACAACCGGCGGTGGCGCACTGGCTTGTTCGGCGGCGATCTCTGCCATTCATGTCACCTTGCGCGAACGCCTTTGGGAGCAGGCGGCTGAAAAAGGCGCTTACCTAACGCCAAAATTGGAAAATTTTGTTGTACAATACCCAAACATATTCGAACGTGTAACTGGTAAAGGTTTGCTCATAGGCATGCATTTTAAGAATCCTGAAATGGGTTATAAAGTTGCGTCTGGGCTTTTTAAGCGCAATGTGTTGGTAGCGGGTACGCTAACCAGTGCCCAAACCATCCGTATTGAGCCGCCATTGGTGGTGACCTATCCACAAATGGATACTTTGTTAGATCGCCTTGGCGATGTGTTGAAAGATATCAATAAATCGATTTAATTAATACTTCCGAAGCTTTGGACGGTCAGAATCAAGGCTTTGGAAGTCTATATTTCATGACGGAGAAGATAGATGACCAGTGAATTTGCTGTCGAAATGCGCGATGTTGTAAAAAAATTCATTACGCCGGAGGGGAATGAATTAAATGCTGTTGATCATGTGACCATGCAGATCAAGAACGGTGAATTCTTCTCGATGCTTGGTTCTTCGGGGTGCGGCAAGACAACCTCCCTGCGAATGATTGCCGGGTTTGAGTGGCCCACGGAAGGCGAAGTTTATATTGAGGGAAAGCCGATGGGGCATACTCCTCCCTATCAGCGCAAGGTAAATACGGTTTTTCAAAGCTATGCACTTTTTCAACATTTGACAGTCTTTCAAAATATTGCCTTTGGTCTTGAGATGGAAGGCGTTAAAGAGAGTGATATCAAGAAGCGTGTCGGGCGCGCCCTTGAAATGGTCCAGCTAACCGGCATGGAACGCCGCCGCCCCAAACAACTATCGGGTGGTCAGCAACAACGTGTGGCAGTGGCTCGTGCCTTGGTCAAGACTCCAGATGTGCTTTTGTTGGATGAGCCCTTGGGTGCATTAGATCTGAAATTGCGTAAGGAAATGCAATTGGAACTTAAAGCGCTTCAGCAACAATTGGGCATCACCTTCATTTATGTGACTCACGATCAAGAAGAAGCCCTAACCATGTCTGACCGTATTGCCGTTATGAGCAAAGGCAAAGTGCAACAACTTGCCACGCCGGTGGAAATCTACGAACGTCCGGTCAATAAGTTCGTGGCAGACTTTATCGGCGAGTCGAACTTTATGGAGGGTAAGATCAAGTCTAT
Organism: Chloroflexota bacterium; assembly: GCA_039796675.1. Taxonomy (GTDB): domain Bacteria; phylum Chloroflexota; class Anaerolineae; order Anaerolineales; family Villigracilaceae; genus Villigracilis. The sequence continues at coordinate 1,271 of JBDKJK010000236.1, read as the reverse complement.
CTCGAAGGATGAGGCGGTGGTTTTCGTCCCTGCCTTGCAGGCTGAGATAAAAGGCATGCCTATGTCTCGTGATTTTGTAAGCGGTGAGGAAGTGGTGATCTCGGTCCGCCCGGAGAAGATCCGTATTGTAGAGCAAGGCGCCAAGAATGAAGGGGCGTTTAAGGCGAAGGTGTTGAACTCTGTGTATATTGGTTCTGATACCCATGTGTATGTGGATATGGAAGGTATCCGCTTGAAGGTGATGGAGCAGAACCGCATCTCACGCCTTGACCCCTCTTCATTCTATACAAAAGATCAAGTAATCACTTTGTTGTTCATCCCTGAAAACACGCTTGTCTTGAAAAAGGATTGATACCATGCTTCAACGATTGCGTGAAAGTAAATCTATGCAGGGAACTTTCCTTGCGCTTCCTACAACCATATGGCTGTTCGTATTGCTGGTCATTCCTTTATTTCTCACACTAGTCATTAGTTTTGGCTCACGCAGCCCAGATGGAAATGTCGTTTACACATTCAGCTTAGATAACTATATTCGTCTCTTTGGGTATAGCACAGATTGCCCTGATGGACAAACTTCCTGTTTTGACCCATTGTATGTAAATATTTTATGGCGGTCGCTTACCTTGGCATTCAATACCACGGCGATTGTTATTCTTATGGCGTATCCCTTGTCTTACTTTATTGCGCGGGCTACCCCAAAACAGAGAAACATGTTCCTCTTCATGGTTTTGATCCCTTTGTGGACCAACTTTGTGATTCGTGTGTATGCGTGGATGATGCTGTTGCGCAAAGAAGGTGCCATTAATGCCATCATTGGTTGGTTGGCTGGTTTGCTTCATATCCCATTTACTCCACTTGAAATGTTGTATACCCCAGGCGCGGTCTTGGTGGGTATGGTCTACGAATTTTTACCATTCATGATCTTGCCAATCTATACTTCACTTGAGAAGATCGATAATTCTCTGTACGAAGCTGCGGCAGATTTGGGCGCGAATGCATTTCGCACCTTCTTCCGAGTCACACTTCCGCTTTCCATGCCGGGTGTGGTAGCAGGGACAATTCTTGTCTTTATTCCGGTGATGGGTACATTCATCGTGTCTGATATTCTGGGTGGTCGTCAGGTGATTTTGGTCGGCAACATGATCCAACGTCAGTTTTTGGATGCGCGTGACCCCACCTTTGGGTCTGCGGCTTCGTTGATCTTGATGGTACTTACGTTGATCGTGACCTATTTCTATACGCGCAAATTCGGTTTCGGAGAGGAGATCGTG
>JBDKJK010000235.1:0-3311 GCA_039796675.1 Chloroflexota bacterium | reverse complement strand
CTGCGCCGCCGATGCCATTTACGAAATATGGAATGCCATTGACTTGTAAGCGCTCATAGATATGATCGTGCCCGGTGAGGACGGCGTCTGCACCCCATTCTTTGAAGGGCCAGCGCATGTAATTTGTAGGACCATGCTGACCCGAAGAATAGGGCGCGTGATGAAAGACAATCACATTGAACGGAGACGTGGAAGCGGCAAGCGCCTTCTTTAGCCATATCGCTTGTTGTGATGTGGAGGTTACACCATCTGGCTCGTTCGGGTCGCTATCGAGGACAAAGAAGTGAACTGGACCTTGCACGAATTCATAATACGTTAGGCGTTTTACATCGCCAAAAAATTCGAAATAGGGTTTGGCTTCGGTGGAACCCCAATCATGGTTGCCTAAAGATGGATAAAACCTGCGTGTGGGCGAGCCGCTGCCATACTTCCCTTTGTATTTGAAAATGTATTCATGGAAGTATTGCCCGATGTTATCGTCAATTGTGTAAGACTGTCCGTTGGGGTAGTTGTTGTCTCCCAGGGTTACAATGAACCCCGGATTCCAGCTCTTGATAAGATTCGATACATCCAAAAGTTGCTGCCCTGCCAACCCATAATCACCGATGACGGCAAAGGTAATCAAGTCACTTTGAGCATGGGCTGAAGGTGATTGGCTTGAAAGGAGGATGACGAACACGGCAGCAAGGGACAGTAAGATTTTTCGCGCAGATCTCATGATTTCTCCAGTGGTTTGCTGTAACACAATGATTATATTTTTTGCGACAAAGGTTCCTGAGCCTGGCATGCTATTAATATGCTTTTATTCCTGATGTAAAATGAAAGCCACTATGAAACGAGTGTTTTACTTCTTTATCGCCTTGTTGCTTACTGCATGCAACCTGCCTGCCTCTGAATCTATTGAAATCACAAGTGCGGCTGCGCCAACTTCTCTTGCATCAACCGCTACTCAAACGGAATTTCCTTCGCCAACAGTAACAGCAACTTTTATGCCGCCTACATCAACCGCCACTCCAATCCCCTGTGACCCTCTGGCTGTGGATTTTTGTATCGTTGACGGGACGTTTATTTTTCAACGTCCGATTCAACCGCCCTATAACATGGTAACAGACCTGACCTATGCCTACGCCTCAACTCAAAATGGAAAACGTGACCCGCACCATGGCGTGGAATTTCAAAATGACTTTGGCACTCCCGTCCATGCCGCAGGGGATGGGGAGGTTGTGTTTGCAGATGTAGATAAAACCGTTAAATTCAGCCCGTGGGCGAATTTCTACGGGAATGTTGTCCTCATTCGTCATGCAAATGAGGTGTATACACTTTACGCTCACTTATCAACAATAGCAGTACAGGCTGGAGCACAAGTGAAAGCCGGAGAAGTAATTGGGCAAGTCGGGCAAACGGGCGGTGCAACCGGCAGTCATCTCCACTTTGAGGTACGCACAGGAAGTGACTATTTTGATCATTTCTCCACCCAGAACCCAGAGCTTTGGATGATGCCGCCGCCCGGAACCGGCGCACTCTCTATTACATTGCAAACAGGCTTGGAAAAGAATTATGAACGTCCATTGGTGATCTCACGCTATGCAGATACATCAGATGAATTGCTATACACTTATTACATCACTTCATACACAAAAACATTTGAGTTTAATTCTGAAGATGCTGTCATCAGTAACCTTGTGCCAGGCAGATATAAAATTGCTTTTAGTGATCCATCCGGGTTGAAGGAGCGATTTGTTATTGTTGGAGAAGGTAAGTTAACAGAAATAGTCTTTGTTCTAGGTAATTAAACAAAAAAGCGCGTCCACGATGGACGCGCTTTTTTGTTATAGATTTGAACTACCCAACGGTTGGAACCAACACGATGAAAACAACAATGCCAGCGATCAGAGAAAGTGTGCCGAAGACGGCAAACAATATACGCATATTGCTTTCAGCGCCGAGCAGAGATGCCCAAGCCACAAAGGCGAGTCCGAGCGCCATGATCAGCATCACAAGCTGGAGCTGGTCGCCGCGTTCGTCCCACTGAGAGGCGGTGTCAAAATTGATGTCTGATTCATCCCAGAGTGCGGTCGCATCAGCGTACATGGTGTCGTAATATTCATCCGTCCAAACAACATCTGGTTCACTTTCGAATGCAGCCGTTAGCGCTTCGGAGAAGTTGAACTGATAATACTCGGCAATGTCGGGGCGTTCGTCCACATTCAGGTACCAGTTGTCGAAATAGTTATAGTCCTGGGTGATATCCTGATTTGCGCGCAGGTATTCTGCGTTGCCGTCGTTCAATTGTTGCATACCCAATATTTCAAACTTGTTCTGTTCCGAGTCAGACATGGCGCCCAAATAGCTCGAATAGGCGGTGAACACACTGAGAATGGCAATCATGGTCCCCAAAAATATTTCGTTCGCAAAAAACTTCTTCATTTCTTTTCTCCTTTGAAATAGTTAAAGAATATTATATGGCAGTCGATTGACTGAAACTTTGCAAATTAATATCAATTTTAAAAAAAGCATCCGAGTAAAAACCCGGATGCTTCGCTTCTTTCTGCGCTCGAGCTTGTTTACTCTTCCAAGGTGCTGATATCACCTTCGGGCAGACCTTGTGCGCGGGCTTTGAGCACACGGCGCATGATTTTACCAGAACGTGTCTTGGGCAGCTTATCGAGGAACTTCACATCTTCTGGGCGAGCAATGGGACCCATATGTTTGGATACATGCTGGCGTAATTCTTCAGCAAGTTCAGGTGAAGGTGCAAACCCGGCACGCAACAACACAAAGGTGTAGATTGCCTGCCCCTTCACTTCATGTGGCAGACCGATTGCCGCTGCCTCTGCCACCGCGGGGTGACTGACCAACGCAGACTCAACTTCAGCAGTCCCAAGGCGGTGACCGGAAACTTTGATCACATCATCCACGCGCCCGATGATCCAGTAGTAGCCGTCGCTGTCACGTTTGGCAGAGTCGCCGGTGGTATAACGCCCGGGGTACTTGCTCCAATATTGATTCACATAGCGTTCATCATCGCCGTAAATCGTACGCAGCATGGACGGCCATGGGCGCGTCAGTGTGAGATAGCCTTCCGTATTATCAGGGACAGGGTTACCTTGCTCGTCCACGATCTCGGCTTTTTGACCGAAGAAAGGTCGGGTGCCAGAACCAGGTTTGAGAGGCACAACAGGCGTCGGCGTGATCTGAAACGCGCCGGTCTCCGTCTGCCACCAAGTATCAATGATGGGACTCTTTTCCTTGCCGATCACACGGTGGTACCACTTCCACGCTTCTGGGTTGATGGGTTCACCTACAGAGCC
>JBDKJK010000234.1:0-3368 GCA_039796675.1 Chloroflexota bacterium | reverse complement strand
CCACGAATGGATGGCTGGCAGATGCGATGGCAGTGTAGAGTCCGCCTAAGGCGCCGCGACCCGGTTTGAGGTCTGATACGAGGCGTTGATTTAAGAAGGCATAATCTGCGGGGCGATTCGTGGTGACGATCAATTCATCGGCAATGGGAGAGAGTCTATCAATCACGCGTTGAATGAGTGGCTTGCCCAAAAACGGTTTGAGCGCCTTGTCTTCACCCATGCGTGAGGATTGTCCGCCTGCTTGTATTATGACCGATAACATAGTTATATTATAGATGATGAATGCTCTGGCAAAACGACTTGATGCGCTGACGGTGGAAGGCGAGTTGTACGAAAAACTCGCCGATGATTTTGTACGCTGTTTCGCATGAGGGCAAGCGGGGGGATGTCATCCAAGAATATCATCTAACGGGAGAGGGAAAATGCCCAAAATGCGGCGAATCTGTTGCTGGAGTATGGCATAAAGACCCTTCTGCAGTAGGGTTAAACGGAATTGGCTTTCCAGTACGATTGTATTAAGTGTATAATTTCGCATCATTTTGCGCGGCAAAATGAAAATATCCATTTCTCTTATGGAGGAGAACCGTATGAAACGAAATCTGTTTGCTTTGCTTTCGTTGCTCGTGCTTGCGAGCATGGTGCTTGCAGCCTGCGGTGGCGCGCCTGAAGCCACCGAAGCCGCACCTGCCGAAACAGAAGCGCCTGCAGCCACTGAAGCGGCTGCAACTGAAGAAGCCATGATGGGACCGGCCGGCACTGAGCCAATCGCCTTCCCCGATGGTGGAAAGTCTGTGACCGGTGCATGGTCGCAGGAACCTGACAACATCGTCCCCTACTATTCCCAAATGTCCTATGCAGTTTGGATCTCTCAGTTGACCTTGGTTGGCTTGGGCGAATGGGATGCCGAAGGTAACTTCGTGCCCGAACTCGCTGCCGATGTTCCGACCGGTGAAAACGGCGGCGTTTCTGCTGATGGTCTCACCATCACCTGGAAACTGAAGGAAGGCCTTTACTGGTCTGACGGCGAACCCCTCACCTCTGCTGACGTGAAGTTCACTTGGGAATCCGTTATGGATCCCGGCAATGCAGTTTTGAGCCGCACCGGTTACGACAAGATTGCTAGCGTCGAAACCCCCGATGACCTGACTGTTATCATCACCTTCAGCGAACTGTACCCTGCCTGGCAGACTCTCTTCACTCAGGGTCCTAATAACGCTGGTTCGATTCTGCCCAAGCACATCCTTGAGGGCAAGACCGCTCTCGAAAGCGACCCCTTCATTCGTCAGCCCACCGTGGGCTCCGGTCCGTTCATCATTACCGAATGGGTTCCCGGCGACTACATGAGCCTGCTGCCGAACCCGAACTTCTATGCTGGCCGTGCCAAACTGGACCGCATACAGATCAAGTTCGTTCCGGATCCTGAAACCGCTCTCGCTGCCCTCCAAACCGGTGACGTGGACTGGTACCCTGATTTCTCTGAATCTGACATCGAAACCGTTGCTGCCCTTGAGCCCGCTGTTCACCTGTTGGTTGTCCCTGGCGCCAGCTTTGAACACTACTTCTTCAACATGGGCACCGTCGAAGGTGTTGATGGCAAAGGCAAGAGCGATGTTGATGGTTTCTGCCCCTTCAAGGATGTTCGCGTCCGCAAGGCGATTACCCTCGGTATCAACCGCCAAGCATTCGTAGACAGCCTGCTCGCTGGCAAGACCACCGTTCCTGCCACCCAGTGGCCGAACTCCGGTTGGACCAACACCAGCCTCCAGCCTGATGCCTATGACCCCGAAGCTGCCGCCGCTTTGCTTGACGAAGCTGGATACACCCTCGGCGCTGATGGCATCCGCTCTGGCGACTGCAATGGCACCCCCACCAAGTTGTCCTTCAACTTCGAAACCACCAACAAGCAGATCCGTGTGGATATTGCCCTCGCTGTTCAGTCTGATCTCGCCAAACTCGGCATCGAGTTCAAGCCCATCCATACCCCTGCTGGTACCTTCTTTGCCAGCTATGCGGATGGTGGCAACATGCCTCTCGGCAAGTTCGATATGGCTGGTTACACCACTGGCTTCTACCCGGATCCTTTCTCAGATAACTTCTTCTGCGATCAGATTCCGAATGCGGAAAACGGCGCTGGTAACAACAATTACCACCTCTGCGATCCCAAACTCGATGAATTGCTGACCGCCGTAAACGCTTCTGCTGACCCCGCCGTTCGCAAGGCTGCCTTGGATGAGGCTCAGAAGTACATTTACGATAACTACTACGTGGTGATGGCTTATGCCCGCGCCAACGTGCTTGGTTATGTCGACCGCATCGTCATGGGCGACATGAGCGACTACAGCAACCGTAACTGGAACGCTGAAACCTGGGATCTTAAGTAGTCCCTAGTTCATAGGAAATACATGAGAGGCAGGGCTTGCCCTGCCTCTCATGCCATTATATTGTATTGAACTTGGACGCACATCATACGAAACGATATCGCTAATTTATTAAAGTAGGAGGTTGCTCACATGTGGACTTACATTGCGCGGCGGGTGCTTCAGGCAAGTTTTACTCTTCTGATCATCACGGTATTATGCTTTCTTTTAACAAGGTTTGGCTCAGCAGATCCGCTGGCTCAATATGCGAACAACCCCAATATGAGTGCGGCAGACAAGGAAGCGCTGCGTGAACGGCTTGGGTTGAATGCCCCATTGCCGGTGCAGTATTTCAAATGGCTTGGTCTGGCAATTCAGGGTGATCTGGGAAATTCATTTTTCTCAAAACAACCCGTGGTCGAAATGATCGGACAACGCCTTCCAAACACGCTGGTCCTTGCAGTGGTGACTGAGATCGTGGTTGTTTCTCTTGCCTTGGTAATGGGGATCATCTCAGCCATAAGACAATATTCACTTGTCGATAACATCATTACCACATTCTCTTTCATTGGCTTTTCAATGCCGATCTTTTTTAGTGCGCTCGGGTTAATGTTGATTTTTGCCGTCAAGTTCAAGGAATGGGGGCTTCCGTATCTCCCTACCGGTGCAGATATATGGGATAAGGGTGCCCCTGTAGCTTACATTCAGCACCTGATCTTGCCCGTATCTGCCCTTGTGATCGTTCAGGTGGCTGGGTATTCCCGTTTCGTGCGTACGAGCATTCTGGAAGTTCTCGGGTTAGATTACATCCGCACTGCCCGCGCAAAAGGCTTGAAATCACGCACGGTATTGTATAAACACGCTCTGCGAAATGCGGCATTACCCCTTGTGACAATCGTAGGCTTGGATATTCCGTTCTTTTTGGGAGGCGCCATTGTGACGGAATCGGTCTTTGCCTGGCCAGGTATGGGACGATTGTTCTGGGAATACGCTCAACGCGGAGATTTCCCC
>JBDKJK010000233.1:0-9906 GCA_039796675.1 Chloroflexota bacterium | reverse complement strand
TATCATGGCGAAAGAGAAGTTTGACAGAAGCAAGCCGCATTTGAACGTGGGGACGATGGGCCACATCGACCACGGGAAGACCACATTGACAGCAGCAATCACCAAGGTAGCCGGGCTGTCCGGACAGGCAGATTTCAAAGCCTACGACCAGATCGACAATGCGCCTGAAGAAAAAGCACGCGGCATCACGATCAACATCGCCCACGTCGAATACCAGACCGACAAGCGCCACTACGCGCACGTCGACATGCCGGGACACCGCGACTACATCAAGAACATGATCACTGGCGCCGCCCAAGTGGATGGAGCCATCCTCGTGGTAGCCGCCCCCGATGGTCCGATGCCCCAAACCCGCGAACACGTCCTCCTGGCACGCCAGGTAGAAGTGCCCTCCATCGTCGTCTTCCTGAACAAGGTCGACATGATGGACGACCCCGAATTGCTCGAACTGGTGGAACTGGAACTGCGCGAACTGCTCAGCAGCTACGGCTTCCCCGGCGACACCACCCCGATCGTGCGCGGCTCCGCCAAGCAAGCCTTGGAAAGCGCCACAACCGACCCGAACGCCCCCGAATACGCCCCGATCCGCGAACTGCTGCGTGTCGTGGATGAATACATCCCCGAACCGAAGCGCGAAACCGACAAGCCGTTCATGATGGCAGTGGAAGACGTATTCTCGATCAAGGGACGTGGAACCGTGGTAACCGGACGTGTAGATCGCGGCGTCGCCAAGAAGGGCGAACCGATCGAAATCATTGGTCTGCGCGACACCAAAGCCTCCGTCATCACCGGCATCGAAATGTTCCACAAGGAACTGGACGAAGCGGTGGCGGGTGACAACGCAGGTGTGTTGCTGCGCGGTATCGAGCGTGAAGATGTGGAACGTGGACAGGTGTTGGCAAAACCCGGATCTGTAACCCCACACAAGAAGTTCCTTGCCGAAGTGTACGTATTGAAGAAGGAAGAAGGCGGACGTCACAAGGCGTTCTTCAGTGGCTATCGTCCCCAGTTCTACATCCGCACCATGGATGTGACGGGCGACATTGCCCTTCCTGAAGGCGTAGAAATGGTGATGCCTGGTGACAACGTGAACCTGACGGTGGAACTCATCGTGCCGGTGGCGTTGGAGCAGGGCTCGAAGTTCGCCATTCGTGAAGGCGGTCTCACCGTCGGCGCTGGTGTCGTCACCAAAATCATTTCGTAAGGCGGAACATAATGGCAAAACAAAAAATTCGTATCCGCCTTAAGGCGTATGACCATCGCGTACTTGATCAATCCGCCAAGCGGATTGTCGAGACTGCTGAACGAACCGGCGCTCATGTTGTGGGTCCGGTACCCTTGCCAAGTAAGAAAGAACGCTATACAATACGGCGCTCTGCATTCATTGACAAGGACTCGCACGAGCATTTCGAGATCCGCACGCATAATCGCTTAATCGATGTGTTGGACCCCGACTCAAAGACAATTGATATGCTGATGCGGCTAAATTTGCCCGCTGGTGTTGATATCGAGATTAAAATCTAGTTTTGAATAACGCGTAATTCGGAATGCGCGATTGCAATTTCCGAATTACGGTAAGTTAGAGACAGTACAAGAGTTGTATTGTGCGCGAATAAAATTTTCGCCTCACACACCAACTGACTGTGCTGCACGGAGATGATGCGGTCGTTGCCCCGACTGGCAGTCTCGTCAATATCTTGTAAAGGAGAAAATTGAGTATGTTGAAAGGGCTGATAGGTCGAAAGATCGGCATGACCCAGATCTTCGATGAGCAGGGCGTTGCCTATGCAGTGACCCTCATCGAAGCTGGGCCTTGTTTTGTTACCCAAGTTCGCGCGCCTGAGAAGGAAGGATATTCGGCGGTACAACTTGGTTTTGGTGAAACGAATCCCAAGCGCCTCACACAGGGGCAGGTTGGGCATTTGAAAGCCAATGAGATTCCCCCCCTGCGATATCTTCGTGAATTTCGAGCCAAAGAGCATGGTTTGAAGGTCGGTGACAAAGTTACTGTCAGCGATGCTTTTGTTGTTGGCGAACGAGTAGATGTGATTGGTATCAGCAAAGGTAAGGGGTTTGCTGGCGCAGTTAAGCGCTACCACTTCCATGGTATGAATGCAACACATGGTACTTCTGACCGCAATCGTGCGCCTGGTTCGCGCGGCTCGGGTACTACGCCGGGTCGCGTCTTGAAGGGGGCACGTGGTGCTGGTCATATGGGCGTGGATCGTGTTACAGCGCAGAACATCAAGGTCGTGATGGTAGATGCAGAACGCAATCTGATCGCGATCAACGGCGCTGTTCCCGGTGGCAAGGGGAGCCTCGTCATGATCAAGGAGTCGCGCAAGCAATAACGCGCGCAGGAAATCGGAGCGAGATTACCATGAAAGTAGATGTTCTTGATATGAAGGGTAAAAAGGTACGCGAGATGGAACTTCCCGCGAATCTCTTTGAAGCCCCTGTAAATGTAGATTTGATGCACCAGGCTTACACTCGCCAGATGGCGAATGCACGCCTCGGTACACACGAAACCAAAGTCCGTGGCGAAGTTCGCGGCGGTGGACGCAAACCTTGGAAGCAGAAGGGAACTGGCCGAGCTCGTCAGGGTTCGAGGCGTGCGGCGCAGTGGGTCGGCGGTGGTCGTATCCATACCCCGCATCCACGTAGCTATGAATTGCGGATGCCGAAGAAGATGCGCTTGGCGGCTCTTCGTTCTGCTTTGTCTGTGAAGGCGTCTGAGGCTTCTATTGTTATTGTTGATGAACTCAACATCGAAGAACCCAAGACCAAGTTGGTGGCGGAAGCGCTGGGCAATTTGGTTGGCACTTCCACTGCTTTGGTGTTGATGCCCATCAAAGATAATAATTACGACCTGGTGATGCGCAGTGCAAGCAATATTGAGAGCACCAAAGTGTTGCTCGCAAGCTATTTGAATGTACGCGACATCCTTAATTTCGATAAAGTTGTCTTGCCGGTCAAGACAATCGATGCGCTGATTGCGCATCTTGGATAGGAGAGAGACATGGCTGAACTTTATAGTGTCCTCGTCCGCCCGCTAGTGACCGAAAAGTCCAATACCCAATCGAGCAAGTTGGGTCAATATGTGTTCGTTGTCCGGAACGATGCAACTCGTACCGTGGTGAAGGATGCTTTGGAAACCCTTTTTGAAGTCACCGTGGCGCGCGTGAATATTGTCAATGCGCCTGCAAAGCGTGGACGCCGCGGCCGATCGCGCCGCATGGTTGTTCGCCGTCCTGCTTTCAAGAAGGCGATCGTTACCCTTGCCGAGGGCAGTAAACCCCTCGAGATCTTTGAAGGGGTGCAATAATGGCTGTCAAGAAGTACAAACCAATTACTCCCGGCATGCGCGACATGACCGGTCATACTTTTGAGGAAATCACCAAGTCCACTCCGGAACGCTCATTGCTTGTTATCAAGAAGCGCTCTGGTGGCCGTAATGCATATGGTCGTGTGACCGTTCGCCATCGTGGCGGTGGCGCTCGTCGTTATATCCGTTTGGTTGATTTCAAACGTGAAAAACTTGGTATCCCTGCAAAGGTTGCGGCGATTGAATACGATCCTAATCGTACCGCCCGTTTGGCTCTGTTGAATTACGCAGACGGCGAAAAGCGATATATCGTTGCTCCGTTAGACTTGAAAGTTGGCGATACGGTTATGTCTGGACCTAATGCTGAGATTCGCGTAGGCAACTCATTGCCGATCAGCAACATCCCGGTCGGTACGCTTATTCACAACATTGAGATGAAGCCCGGTAAGGGTGGGCAGATGGTTCGTTCGGCTGGAGGCGCGGCGCAATTGCTTGCTAAAGAAGGCGATTTTGCTCAGATCCGCATGCCTTCTGGTGAAGTTCGTCTCATCCACCAAGTTTGTTATGCGACCATTGGGCAGGTTGGAAATCTCGACCATAGCAATGTCAAACTTGGTAAAGCCGGTCGCAAGCGCCACCTCGGTATTCGTCCGACGGTTCGCGGTACAGCTATGAGCCCCCGTGACCATCCACATGGTGGTGGTGAAGGCCGCCAGCCCGTTGGTCTCCCCGGTCCTAAGTCTCCTTGGGGTAAGCCTACCCTGGGTAAGAAGACCCGCCTTAATAAGAAGACGGATCAGTACATTGTGCGTCGTCGCAGCAAGACGAACCGCTAGTAGATGAGGTAAGCAGATATGTCACGATCATTGAAAAAGGGCCCGTACATTGAGCCGAAACTGCTCAAGCGTATCGAAGCCATGAATCAGAAAAAAGAGAAGAAGGTGGTTCGTACTTGGAGCCGCGCCTCTGTGATCTTCCCTCAGATGGTGGGTCACACGATCGCGGTTCACGACGGACGCCGCCATGTGCCGATTTATATTACGGAAAACATGGTTGGTCACCGCTTGGGCGAATTTGCCCCAACACGTACATTCCGCGGACATCAAGCCGCCGAGAAGGCTGCGTAAGGAGAGAGCCATGACGGATATTCAAGCACACGTTCGTTTTCTCCCGCAGTCTGCGCAAAAAGTTCGTGCCGTAATCGATACGGTGCGTGGCAAGAGCGCTATCGAAGCGCTGGAGATTCTCAAGTTTGTAAATAAGCGCGCTGCAGGGCCCGTTTATAAGCTGGTCGCTTCGGCTGTAGCAAATGCAGAAGAGAACTTCGGCGTTAGCCGCGACGATTTGTTCGTTGCCAAAATCACTGCCGATGAGGCCCCAACACGCAAATGGCGACGCTTTGGTGCTCGTGGTCGCTTCAAGCCGCTTTTGCGCCGCAGTTCTCATATAACGGTTATTTTGCGCGAGCGCGGAGCATAAGGAGATTATATGGGTAGAAAAGTACATCCCGTTGGTTTTCGTCTCGGAATCAATCAGCCGTGGGGCGGCCGTTGGTTCGCTGAGGGGAGCACATATCGCCAGCAGTTGCATCAGGATCTTGCCATTCGTGGTTTGTTGATGGGTAAGCTCTCCAAGGGTGGGGCTGCTGCCAATGAAAAAGTTCGCGAACTTCGTAAAGAAATTCCAGATGCGATTCGCGATGGCAAGGCTGGTGTTTCTCATATTGATGTGGAACGCACCCCTGGTAAGATCCGCATCGCCATTCATACTGCCAAGCCTGGCATTTTGATCGGGCGCAAGGGCGAAGGCGTGAAGAAAATCCGCGCCGCACTTGAAGCGTTGGTTGGCAAGAAGATCGAATTGGACATCAAAGAAATCTCCAATCCCGACCTTGATGCGAAATTAGTCGCTAAAAATATTGCCGATCAGCTCGAACGCCGTATTGCTTATCGCCGTGCGATGAAGCGTGCCATTCAGCAAGCCATGAAGCAGGGCGCGGAGGGAATCAAGATCCTCGTGGGTGGTCGTCTTGGCGGCGCTGAAATGTCCCGCGATGTCTGGCTCCGTGAAGGACGCGTTCCTCTGCAGACCCTGCGTGCCAATCTAGATTTCGCCACCGACGAAGCCCTAACCACTTATGGTCAGATCGGCGTCAAAGTTTGGATCTATAAGGGCGAAGTCAAACCGGAAGTCGAAGAGAAAAACGAAGCGACGGAAGGCGTGTACGTCAGCGAGTAATCGCGACGTCGCTTTGAGATGAGGTTATTGATATGTTGATGCCAAAACGTGTAAAGTGGCGCAAGCAGATGCGTGGTCGTATGCGAGGTAAGGCTCTCCGCGGTGCGGAAGTTGCTTTCGGCGAATTCGGTCTGCAGGCGTTGGAACCGGGCTGGGTAACCGCCCGACAAATCGAAGCGGCACGCCGCTCGATCGTGCGTGAAATGAAGCGCCGCGGTAAGATCTGGATCCGCATTTTCCCGGCGAAGCCTTTCACTCACAAGCCCCCAGAGACTCGCATGGGTTCTGGTAAAGGTAATGTTGAGTACTATGTGGCAGTTGTGAAACCCGGGCGCATCATGTTCGAAGTTGCCGGTCTTTCTTCTGAAATCGCAATTGCCGCCTTGCATGCCGCCCAGTACAAATTCTCCATCAAGACCAAAGTTGTGGCTCGCCACACGGGAGGAGAGTAATTATGAAGGCTATGAAACCCGCAGATATTCGCAAACTGGCACCTGAAGAGATCCGTTCGAAGATTTCAGATGCGCGCGATGAGTTGATGAAACTGCGCTTCCAGCAAGTATCTGGGCAGTTGACCGATGCCAGCCGTTTGAACGTGCTTCGCAAGGATATTGCTCGCATGGAAACCATTCTTGCTGAAGCGCTTAAAAATGCCGCAGTGGAAGGTGCAAAATGAACAATCGTCGTCGCATGACTGGTGTTGTGACCAGTAACAAAATGACCAAAACCGTTGTGGTGGAAATCACCCGCAAGTATCGTCATCCCCTTTATAAGAAGGTGGTGTTTTCGAGCATGCGTGTGAAGGCACATGACGAGATCGGCTGCCAGATTGGGGATGAGGTTCGGATTGTAGAATCCCGTCCGTTGTCCCGCGAGAAGCGCTGGGCGGTTGAGTCTGTCCTGAAGCGTGAAGTTCGCACCGCCGATCAGGGTGTAGGAGAGTAGGCCATGATCCAGCAAGAATCCCGTTTGAAGGTGGCTGATAACACCGGCGCCCGCGAATTGCTTGTCATCCATGTGATGGGTGGTTCTAGGCGTAAGTATGGAGCGATCGGTGATGTGGTTGTGGCAACAGTTAAGGCTGCTGCTCCACAGGGCTCGGTGAAGAAAAGTGAAGTTGTGAAAGCCGTGATCGTACGCTGCACCAAGGAATGGCGTCGCGAAGACGGTTCATACATCCGCTTTGATGATAACGCTGCTGTTATCTTGGATGCAGACGGCGAAAACCCAAGGGGCACTCGTATCTTTGGACCTGTGGCGCGCGAATTGCGCGATATGGGGTACATGAAGATCGTGTCGCTTGCCCCGGAAGTGTTGTAGGAGCTGAGAATGAAAGTCAAGATTCGAAAAGGTGATACCGTCGAAGTGATCAGCGGCCGTCTTGAAGACAAAGGCAAGCGCGGTGAAGTCATCAACGTGAGTTTGGAAAATCGCCGAGTCGTGGTGCAGGGTGTCAACATCCGCACCAAGCATCAGAAACAGGTGCAAACGCAAGGCAGAAAAAATATCAACCCGGGCCGTATTCAGTTCGAAGGACCTGTGGATATTTCCAATGTGATGCTCGTGTGCCCGAAATGTGGAGAGGCCACGCGTGTCGCTGTTCAACGCGACGAAGAAGGCGCTCATCGTGTTTGCAAAAATTGCAAAGCCACGATCGACTAGGCCGAGAGCAGGTATAACATGAATAAGATGCAAGAACTTTATATCAAGGAAGTAGCCCCGGCTCTGTTTAAGTCATTCGGTTTCAAGAATGTTATGCAGGTGCCGCGCCTCGAAAAGATCGTACTCAATATCGGTCTGGGCGAGTCGATGGATAACCCCAAGGCGCTTGAAGCAGCCGTAGCGGATCTGACCCTGGTGACGGGGCAGAAGCCCGTGCAGACAAAAGCTCGCAAGAGCATCGCAAACTTCAAGTTACGCGAAGGACGTGTCATCGGTACGAAAGTGACCCTGCGTGGTCCCCGAATGTGGGCATTCTTCGACCGCCTCGTGAACATTGCTTTGCCGCGTGTTCGTGACTTCCGCGGAATTTCTCCCAATGCTTTTGATGGACGCGGGAACTACACACTAGGTCTTAAAGATCAGTTGGTTTTTCCCGAGATCGAATACGACAAAATCGATAAACTGCGCGGAATGGAAGTTACGATCGTGACAACCGCTCAAAACGATGATGAAGCCCGCGCTTTGTTAAGATTGCTCGGAATGCCGTTTAGCGGCAAGAAGGAAGCGTAAGGTATGGCAAAGAAATGTATGCAATATCGTGAAATGCGCCGCCGCCATGCTGTGCAGGTGCGAAATCGCTGCCAGCGCTGTGGGCGACCCCGCGGGTACATCCGCCGCTTCGGCTTGTGCCGCATTTGTTTCCGTGAACTGGCGTTGAAGGGCCAAATCCCCGGCGTTGTAAAGGCATCCTGGTAAATCCGGGTGGAGGTAAATTATGTCATTCACTGATCCAATTGCCGATATGTTAACTCGCGTTCGCAACGCAGTCATGGCTGGCCATGCTCAGGTTGCTATGCCGAGTTCGAAGATCAAGCTTGAAATTGCCAAGATCCTGAAAGAGGAAGGTTTCCTTGAAGGTTTCGAGGTTGTGGAAGGCGAACAGGAAGCGCAGAAGGTTTTGCGCCTCAAAATCAAATACGTAGGCGAACGCCGCCAGCGACGTGCAGTGATCTCCGGTTTGGAGCGCGTCAGCAAGCCCGGTCGCCGCATCTATACCAAGAAAACAGACATCCCCTGGGTGCTTTCGGGAATTGGCGTTGCCATTCTCTCAACTCCTAAGGGTGTAATGACCGGCGCACGTGCCCGACAGTTGGGCGTGGGCGGCGAGATCATCTGCAAGGTTTGGTAGGAGGTTTATTGTGTCTCGCATTGGTCGTTTACCTGTAGACATCCCAACTGGCGTGCAGGTGGAGCTGACAGGCTCCAAAATCCGCGTAAAGGGACCGAAGGGTGAACTTCACCGGGAATTTTCTAGTTTGATCGAAATCAAAATGGAAGATAACCAGTTGAAGATTGCCCGCGCATCGGATAACCCCGAAGAACGCGCCCTGCATGGAACCACCCGAGCTGTGCTCGCGAATATGGTCCATGGCGTCAGCAAGGGATTTGAAGTTGTGCTCGAAGTGGAAGGCGTGGGCTATCGCGCCGAAATGGAAGGGAAGAACCTGGCATTGTTTGTCGGTTACTCTCACCCGGTCAAGATCGAACCGCCGGTTGGCATTTCATTTGAAACAGATGCAAAGACCCGACAGATCAAGGTCTTAGGTTTCGATAAGGAATTGGTGGGGCAGGTGGCTGCGAATATTCGTGGTGTCCGCCCGCCGGAACCCTATCATGGTAAGGGCTTGCGCTATCTCGGTGAGAAGGTTCGCCGCAAAGCTGGTAAAGCCGGGAAAGGAGCCAAGTAAGCCATGGCTAATAAGAATCGTGCTCTGGCTCGCGAACGCCGTCATTTGCGTGTTCGCAAGCAGGTATTCGGTAACCCCGAACGTCCGCGTTTGAATGTTTTCAAGAGTCTGACGGGTATTTATGCCCAGATCATTGACGATATGGATGGTAATACTCTCGTATCTGCCTCCACCGTCGACAAGGAATTGCGTGAGAAAATGAAAGGCATGAAGAAGACCGAGCAGGCGAAAGCCATTGGTCAGGCAATTGCCGAACGCGCAAAATCCAAGGGAATCTCCACGGTCGTGTTTGACCGCGGCGGGTTCCGTTACACCGGGCGTATTAAAGCCCTGGCAGACGGCGCGCGTGAAGGCGGCCTGCAGTTCTAACGCGGAACATTGGAGAAAGATATGGCAGAAAATCAATTCGATAAACAGTACGAATCGCAGGATGCTTTCGAGGAACGCGTGATCGAAATCGCCCGCGTTGCCAAAGTGGTGAAGGGTGGTCGCCGCTTCCGCTTCCGCGTGACCGTTGTGGTTGGTGACAAGAAGGGCAATATCGGGATGGGTGTTGGCAAGGCGAACGCCGTTCCTGATGCGATGCGCAAGGCATCTGAACGTGCCCGCAAGAATATCCGTCTCGTTAACATTACCGGAACGACCATCCCGCATGAGTCGCTCGGAAAAGTTGCAGGCGCGCGAGTCTTCCTCAAGCCAGCTTCTGCAGGTACTGGGGTTATCGCCGCAGGCGGTGTCCGTGCGGTGTTGGAAGTGGCTGGGGTTCGCGATATCCTGACTAAGTCGATGGGAAGCGCGAACGTCCTCAATGTGGTAATGGCAACCTTTGATGCGTTGGACGGTCTTCGTTCACCTGCAGTTGAGGCTGCTCGCCGCGGCAAACGCGCTGAAGAATTGCTCCCATTCTGGGAACGGAGGAAGCAGCATGCCTAA
>JBDKJK010000232.1:0-7095 GCA_039796675.1 Chloroflexota bacterium | reverse complement strand
CGCGCCAGAATTCTTCATACAGTTTGGTCATTTCGCGGGCAATGCAAATGCGACGGTTGCCAAGCGTAGACTGGATATCTTCAAGCGAGTCTATGATGCGGTGCGGAGTTTCAAAAAAAATGAGCGTGAAAGGCTGCTCGCTAACTTCACTGAGTCTGTTGTGGCGTTCGCTGGATTTATGCGGAAGATAGCCAAGGTATAAGAATGAGTCGGTCGGGAGACCAGAAACGGTGAGGGCGGCAATAGGGGCTGAGGGTCCAGGGACAGGTCGAACGTCGAAGCCTGAGGCGAGCGCGGCTCTCACGAGTTCATAGCCGGGGTCGTTAATCGCGGGCGTCCCTGCATCAGAGACGAGGGCTACATCCCCTTGAGCTAATTTTTCAAGAATAAAATCTTGCTTGGTGAGTTTGTTATGTTCGAAGTAACTGGTGAGTTGTGTTTCGATGTTGAAGTGCTTGAGCAATATGCCGGTGTGACGTGTATCTTCTGCTGCGACGAGAATAGACTCTCTTAAGATGCGCAAAGCACGTGCTGAAATATCTTCAAGGTTTCCGATGGGGGTTGCAACTAGATATAAGATGCCCATGCAGAGATTGTATCAAATAAAAAATCGGGCTTGCGCCCGATTTCGTTAGTTACAGCCTTTGAGGGTTAGCTCTAGCATCACACACCCGGCTTCACTGGGTGGAACTGCCACACAACAAGAGTTCTCTTTATTGAAGGTAGAGTCGGCAGAGCACTGTGCCAGATCGGAATTTGTCAGCTTGGGTGGTGTGCAGACTTTTATTTCCATTGCAAGGAAGTCTGGACCTGTACACGAGAGGACCTGTTTCTCATTGTCTTCGCCTGCCAGGGTGCATTTTCCTTCTGTTAAGACTTCAAATGTGGCGCCCGGTGAAATGGAGACAGATGTGTAGGGAATCTTCTGTTGGCACACGGCATTGGTCTCTTTCGCTTCAGGCACCGCGAAAGCAACACTGGCAGAACAAGCCGGAGCCAACGCTGATTCGGTCACCGTCTCAAGCGTGGGGGCTTCAGTGGGCGAGGCAGCTTCAACCAGGGCTGTCGGAGCGGCTGTTGGTTCGTCTGACGCAAAAAGTTGGTTGCTGACCAGGAAAAAGCCAATCACTGCTACAAGCAGAACAACACCTGCAACAACCAACCCGGTGGTCTGCCCGCGAGAAAGCTGGGTGGATTTGGTTGATTTGACCCGGGCTGAAATGCCGGTGTTTGTATGGTAGGTGATGTTACCAGCATTGCCAAATGCAACGGTGTTGAGGGCTTTCGCCAATTCGATGGTGTTTGAGTAGCGCTGGTCTCTATCTTTTGCCATGGCGGTTTTGATCACCGCATCTACTTCGGGTTGCAGGGATGGCAGAACTTTCAAGATCTCTGGCACAGGTTCGGTGATGTGCTTGACCACTACACCCATGGGGGTATCTGCACTGTAGGGTTGGTGCCCGCTCAACATTTGATAAACAATGACGCCCAATCCATACACGTCACTGCGCAGGTCGATCTCTGTGCCTTGCGCCTGTTCGGGGCTCATATAGGCAGGGGTGCCGATCACGCCGCTGCCGGTCAGGTTGCTGCCTGATTCAGATAACTTGGCAACCCCAAAATCTGAGATGAAGGGCTCGCCGTTTTCATCGAAGAGGATGTTATCTGGTTTTAAATCACGGTGGATGATGCCCTTACGGTGAGCGTAGGCAAGCCCCTGGGCGATTTTTTCGACAAGGCGGGCTGTATCCTGAATGGAGATGCTGCCGGCCTCAATAAGATCAGATAACGAGCCGCCATTCATGAAACGCATGACGAAATAAGGCTGCCCCTCTTCATTGCCCACATCGTAGACCGGAACAATTGCCGGGTGCTCGAGCGAGGCGATCATTTTGATCTCACGTTCGAAGCGCGAACGAAACTGTGGGTCGTGCAGCATTTCGCGCGGTAACACCTTGATGGCAACCTCACGATCGAAACTTGGGTCGAAGGCACGGTATACCGTTGCCATACCGCCGCGTCCAAGTTCCGATTTGACTTCATAGCGTCCGATTTTTTCAGGGATTGGCATGTTGGTAAGTATAAACCAGCGAAAACATAGATGCAAGCATTTTGTGGTCGAAACATGTTCCTAGCAGGGATGTTGCCCAAAAGAAAAGACGGTTACCATGTGCAGGCAACCGTCTTTTTGTTTTAGATTACTACCCAACCAATTCGTACTCGCCGGGTTCTTCTTCAACAGCCATCATGGGCTCGTCTTTTTCCTTCTTATCGAGGAATTGCAGAGTTTGGGTGACGACCTTGGTGTAGTACTTGGTCTCGCCGCTTTCGCGGTCTTCGTATTTATCGGTCTTCAAGCGACCTTCTACGAAGATCAGGCTGCCCTTCTTGAGGTATTCTTGGCAGATCTCACCAAGCCTGCCCCAAGCCTCAATGTTGACCCACTCGGTGCTTTCTTTGGTCTCGCCGTTCTTGTCTTTCCAGCGATTGCTGACGGCAAGGCTAAAGTGGCAAACCTTCTTACCAGTGGGGGTGTACTTGCTCTCGGGGTCCTTGCCTAGGCGCCCGATCAACTGAACGCGGTTTAGTGATGGCATGTCGGTTCCCCTTTCTTTTGAGTGGCTTTTAGATGCTGTGTACGTGTCATAATTAGTCTCCTTTTTATCTAAAAGAACAGGTGTATGTATTTTGCCCGAACGCCGGGCAAAAATTGAACAGGGTTATACTTGAATTATGACCCTGTGTTTTCCGTGTTGGTGGCGGCAGGTGCTTCAGCCTGAACCTTCTTGAGCACGAGCATGCCGGTCTTCATTTCGACCACGTTGTATCCGGCGGGAAGGGCATCCAAGGCGCCATCTTTCACTTCCTTCGAGAAGAAGAACATTCTGCCGTTAGAGTGCAGGTAATAGGTGGTTCCTTTGGAATTGGTGTGTGCGTAAGCCATTTTATTTCTCCTTTATTCTAATTTGTAATAAGAGTGTAGAACAAAATTTCTAGCCTGTCAAGTAGTACTTTAGATAATGTCTATACAAATCGAGGTTTCAATGGATGTCCTTTCCTCTCTCTCTGATTTAAGAGCCGCCCGCCTCTCTCTCGACGGGACAGTTGGTCTTGTTCCCACGATGGGGTATCTTCACGAGGGGCATTTGTCGCTTGTCTCTCGAGCCAAGGCTGAGAATAAACATGCCATCGTGACCATCTTCGTCAACCCCACCCAGTTCGGAGCGAACGAAGACCTCTCGAAGTATCCGCGTGACCTTGAGCGTGACCTTGATCTGCTGCGCCCTCTCGGTGTGGATGTGGTTTGGACGCCCACAGCGGAGATTATGTATCCGTCTGGCTACCAGACCTGGGTGGAGGTAGAGGCGTTGACGAATCCGCTTGAAGGGGCGATGCGCCCGGGTCACT
Source organism: Chloroflexota bacterium (assembly GCA_039796675.1). Lineage (GTDB taxonomy): Bacteria > Chloroflexota > Anaerolineae > Anaerolineales > Villigracilaceae > Villigracilis. The sequence continues at coordinate 3,687 of JBDKJK010000232.1, read as the reverse complement.
TCCGCGGGGTGACGACGGTGGTGGCAAAGCTGTTCAACGCCACCCAGCCGACGAAGGCGTACTTCGGTCAAAAGGATGCGCAACAGGCGGCGGTCATCCGGCGCATGGTCACAGATCTGAACTTCCCGCTTGAGATGGTCATTTGCCCGACCACACGCGAGGCGGATGGGTTGGCGATGTCTAGCCGGAATAAGTATTTGAGCGAAGCCGAGCGCAAAGGCGCGACGGTGCTGTTTAGGGCGTTGAGTGCGGCGAAGGATTTGTATGAAGGCGGGGAACGTAATGCGGAGACGTTAAGAGGAAAGATGAAAGATGTGCTGGCGAGCGAGCCGCTGGCGCAAATGCAATACGTCTCTTGTGCCGACTATGACACTTTGCAAGAGTTGGATGTGGTAACTGGCAAAGCGTTGCTCTCAATGGCGGTGTATTTCGGCAAGACGCGTTTGATCGATAATTTTGTGTTGGGGTAAAACCTACGGCTCGAAACCCTCAACGATATGAAAAAAAAGCTTGGAGTGACAAGTTCGCCTCAAGCTTTTTTATTTAAGTCTGTCTTTTTTTTGCTTTCTGCACGTTTTTTGAGAGCAGCAACAAAGCTGTTGAAATTTTCCGATACAGAACCAGGTTAGTTAATGCACACCTTGGTCGAATGTAGAACCTTACACTTGTTCGAAGTGGTTGACCGGCACCACAAAAACAGTAGTGCGTTTTTTATCCCCTTTAGGAGGCAGGGCATTGCGAACGGTTTCGATCACGGTATCTACTTGCGTATCTTCTACACCGAGCAGCATCGTCACCACGCCGCTGCGTAAAAATCCGCCAGTGGATGCCACCCGTGTTACACGGAAGCTGGCGGCAGTAAATGCCTGGGTGAGCGTATCGGCGTCGTTGTCTTGCACAATGGCAATGATCATTTTCATGATGAATTCTCCTCGTATCCTAAATCTGTTCGAACCGTTCCACTGGCAAAGCAAACACCGTAGCACCGCCCACCGTCACAGGGACGGGAGCAGGCATGGGCATGGGTGAGCCTTCAAGCGGAAGCGTCATATATTCGATACGCTGACGGCAGGCTTCATGCAAAACCTTCAGAGAGTCTTGCAATTTATCGGCGGGTACACCCACTAACATGGTGGCATTGCGCCTGCCCAAAAATCCACCCGCGCTTGAGAGATACGTGGACGATGCGCCGATATTTTGCAACGCCTTTGTAGCAGCATCAAGGTCTTGTTCTTGCACCACTGCCATCAATAATAGAAAAGTTGATTGTTCCATGCATTACTCCTCGATCACGCGTTGATCGAATTGGATTCTTTAAAGCTGCGCTTCTTTCTGCGCCCGAGCTTGATTCTGTTTCGATAATATTTCCTACTTTGATATTATCATCACTCTACGGATGCTTCAACCGTAAAAATGATTCAGCCACAGAGGCTCTCAGGCTCTGTGGCTGTTTTGATCTATATAAAACTGTTAGATTATTTTTTATCTGTAGCGTCTAAGCCATAGGCGCGCGCCACCAGTGTGACGAACATTACGCCGGTATCAGGCTGGCTTAAATCTCCGACCAGTTTTTGAGTGACATCGAGAATTTTATCTACCATGGCATCGTCATTTACTACCGTGAACACGGTGCGATTAAGAGTCTGCGGCGCTTCGTAGAAATCATCCAACGAGGGGATGAGCGGAAGGTCATCACGCATGCCTTGCTTTTGGCGGAATCTACCCATGCCCGAGCTGAATAGGACGGTTGCCCCTTCCACACCGGCTTTGGTCCATGCGTCTAAAAGTTCTTCCAACAGGTCAGGGTCGTGTAATACAAAAGTAACGAGATACATAAATTAGGATACCTCCGATTGTTTCTGTTTTTCAGTTTTTAGAGCGGAGTGCTGCTTCGGATTCTCCCGAGCGAACAGCCCGCGCAGAATAGGTGGTGTGATCAAAGTCGTCACTACTATCATAACCACAATTGCAGAAAATTCAGCATCCACCACAAGTCCTTGGCGCATGCCCACACTGGCAACGATCAGCCCTACTTCGCCGCGTGAGATCATGCCTGCACCGAGTTGGGTGGCTTCGTGGGTGGTGAGCCCGCCCAGTTTGGCGCCCCAGCCCGAACCAAGCCATTTGCCTGCAATGGCAACTAGAATGATTGTGAGAGTCAGCAAGAACGAATCTGTATGGAAGTCACGCAAATTGATCGATAAGCCAATATTCACGAAGAATACAGGTACGAACAATCCATATGCCAAAGCATGGATCCCAGCTTCGATTCGTTCTTTCTCTGGGGTGCGAGCCAACATCAGCCCAGCGAGGAATGCCCCTGTAATGGCAGCCATACCCCCGAAAGCTTCGGAGGCGATCCCATAGGCGAGCATAATAACGAGGGAAATGGTCAAAAGTCCCTGGCTAATGGGCAGATGAGATATACGTCGAATGATCCACGGTAATGCCCAAATACCGAACAAGGCAGAGCCCACAAGGAAAAGTACCATGCGGAGCAGAATCATCAACACATCGGCGGTGCTGCCTGCATCTCCTTGTAAAGCGAGGAAGACGGACAGCAAAAGGATGATGAGAATGTCATCAAACACGGCGGCGCCGAGCAGGCTTAAGCCTACGCGGCTGCGCAAGACTTTTAGTTCGATTAAAGTTTGGGCGGAGATACTGACACTGGTGGCTCCCAGCGTCAGCCCAAGAAAGATCGCGGCGGGTTGTTCAAACCCAAAGAGCAAGCCGGTGCCCCATCCCAAAAGAACGGGTCCAACTACGCCCATCAGACCAGCGAATGCCGCCACGCGCACATTCTGACGCATCTCACCGAGATGCAATTCGAGCCCGGCGAGGAACATCAGCAATAGCACGCCAAGCTCGCCGAGTTTGGCGATGGTCTCTGTCAGTTCATGTTCGATGAACGGCAGGTTGAGAATGTTGATGATCGATGGACCCAACAGAATTCCCACCAGCAATTCGCCCAACACGGATGGTTGACCGAGACGAATGCTGATATAGCCCGCCAGTTTGGCAGAGAGCAATATCACCGAGAGTAAAAAAGCAAGTTGAAGAAATAGAGTCATGGTTCACCTTGAGAATTTGTATACCATGAACTTTTTTTCTTAAGATTAATTCCAATTTAAATAATAAGAGACAGTCATCTAAAAACGACCGTCTCTCACTATATATTTTTTATCTCTTCCTATTTAAATATTCTTTCACCTCGATCATGGGTGGGCGTTCATATTCAGCGATTTGTTTCACGTCCAATGAGTACCCCTTGCGATCATGGCGAATCAATTTCATCGAGCGGTTCACATCATCCAACACGGCGCGACCAAAACGCTTTTCCAATTTGCGGATAACGGTTTGGATGATGGCAAAAGACATTTTGCTCAATGCCTCCAAATGCTGGTTGTGATGGATGCGTTCGAGCAGATCTACTTGGGCGATTGATTCCAAATGGAATTTCTCGAAGATATCGATCAGTAAACCTGTCTCTACACCATAACCAGAGTAAAAGGTGACCTGCTCCAGAGCTTTGCGTCTGCCGCCATATTCACCCGAAAGCGGCTGAACCACGCCCGAAAGCTCAGGGTAAAACAGATTCAGCAATGGGCGTGCCGTCAACTCAGTGACTCGTCCGCCGCCGCCCGCTTGCATTTTTTGCCCCACTTTCAACGGTCTGCGATAAAA
>JBDKJK010000231.1:0-2763 GCA_039796675.1 Chloroflexota bacterium | reverse complement strand
AATCCGGCGATTATTATCTTGTCAACACGCGCTCGAATGAAGATCTGAAATTCCTGCGCGACGAACCAGCCGTGATCGAAATCTCGCGAATGGGCGCAACCTTCTGTGTGATCAAGCGAGTCCCGTAATATAATCCCCGCGCCATGACACCTTCTCCACGCCTGCTCCTCACCATCGACTACGAATCCTGGTTCGCGCCTTCGCGGCGATATGATTTTCTACCGCCTGAAACACGCTATCAACTAGATGGTGAACGCTCGCGCCGCGCCATCGATCCCATTCTTGATATCTTTGGCGATTCAAAAGTCACATTCTATCTCGTCGGCGAAATGGTGGGATGGTTCCCCGAATTGCCCGAAAAAATTTCGAGCGCCGGTCACGAGGTTGGCTTTCATTGCCACATTCATCGCAGGCTCGATGATGCCAAAGAGATCGAAAAAGATCTGATTGCCTCCGCCGGGTGGATAAAAAAATATAATGTGCGCGGCTATCGCGCGCCGATGATCAACACAGTCGAAGAAGTCTATCCTCTGCTTGCGAAACACAACTTTCAATACAGTTCATCACAATATGCGCCCACAGGCGTCGCAGTAAAAAAAGGCGATGTCTGGGAAATTCCAGTCAGCACCCTGCCACTGCTTTCCATGCCCACCGAATTCAGCGCGCCACGCTATATGAATCTCAAACTCGTCAGCGGCGGCGAGTTCCCCTACGGCTCCAGCTTCATGAGCGGACTTTTCCGCAAAGCCGTTTACAAGATCATCGAACGTGAATTCAAAGCAGGCAAAAGCCCGGTCATCTTTTTGCATCCATACGAGATCATCACACCTGAAGGCTACCCAAAAAACTTCATCGTAGATATGCTTCATCACCCCTTGCTCTTTCCGTTCACCTTCAATAAATCAAGCTTCCTCAAAGACCTGCTCAAGAACTTCCCCACTTCCACCATGCAAGAGTACATCAAAGAATTATGAACATCCAGCGAGTCACTTCCCTGCACGCCCCTGCACTCGAATCCCAACTCAGTTATAGCGGACTAGACTCGTGGATGAATTTCATTCATCAAGTCTATGCTCATCCTGTGCATCGTTTCGTCGCGCTTGATGGCGATAAAACGATTGGCGCGTTATCACTGCTCGAAGTCAAGCATCCTGTGTTCGGTCATTATCTTGCCACCGCGCCTTTCGGCAGTTACGGCGGCTTTGCCTACGAAAATCACGAAGCCCGAAATCTATTATTGGATGAAGCCCAACGCCTCGCAAAAGAGATCAACGCCGAATACGTCTCACTTCGATTTGACAATACCGCCTCACCCCCACCCGAAGGCTGGGTCGAACACCCCGTTTACTTCACCTACCTGATTCCTTTACCCGCCACTCCAGACGAATTGCTGAAACGCTTCTCGTCAGATCATCGCAATCACATCCGCAAATCGCTCAAAAAGGGATTCTCCATCCGCTTCGGTCATCTCGATCTCTTGGACGATGCCTATGAAGCCATTGCGCATTCGATGCATGAACTAGGCTCACCCTATCACGCGAAGCGCTATCTGCGTCAGATGGCAGAAAGCTTGGGAGATACGCTCCAGTTCGCGGTCACGTATGATGCGAAGGGGCGCATCACCGGCGGCGGGGTCTTTATCATTCAAGGCAAGACCATCTTCAATCTCCACGCCAACGTCCTGCATTTTGCGCGTTCATCTTATGCCGGAGAATTTTTATACTGGTCTGTCATCGAACACGCCATTCAAAAGGGGCTTTCGACCTTCGACCTTGGACGAAGCCTAGTTGGTTCGGGCAATGATGTCTTTAAATCAAAATGGGCGCCGGAGAAAAAGGCGCTTGCTTATTGGTTCTGGCTCGCACCGGGGCATGAACTGCCTTCGCTGAATCAGAAGAATCCCAAATTTCAATTTGTCATTGCGGTCTGGAAAAGGCTGCCGCATTTTATCGTACGTGCTATTGGGCATTACGTCATTCGTGGGTTTGTATAAGAGATGTCTTACTCACTTTACGCACTTAAGAACATCCGTAATCACCTTCTCCCACGCATCGCCGAAATTCATCTAAGCGATGCCGGATTGCTCTCGAAACTGGGTTACCCATTTGTGTTGCGCTATTTTGAGAACGCCATAAAAGACGAGCGTGCCTTTGGCTTTTATGCACAAGACGATGAGACAAATGAAATCATGGGCTTTAGTCTTGCTTCACCTGAGCCTTCTTCTTTAACCTCAAAACTAACCGAAGATAAAGGTTGGTTTATCAAAAATACTCTCAAGGTCATATTCACCCGCCCGATGGCTTTTTTTCAGATGGTCATTTCCAGCGTCACCATTCGCGGACAGATGTACGAGCCAAACACCATCGAATGTGTATACTTTACAGTTGACGAAAAATTTCGCGGACGTGGACTCGGACGTGCCCTGCAAAAAGCGCTCATGGACGAGGGACGCAAACGAGGGTATAAAAAGATATACGCCAGCGTTGAAACTTGGAATATCGCCAGCCTGAAAGCTACACAGGCAAATGGTTTCAAGATCATCAAGACCTTTCAAGAAGGTATTTACCACAGGCACCGCCTGGAAAGCGAGTTGTAAGCAACTATGACCACCCATCGAGAACGCATTCAAGCCTGCCTTAATGGTGAACGAACCGACCGAACCCCCATCGCCTTGTGGCGGCACTTCCCAGAAGAAGACCAGAACCCCGAAACACTTGCCGCCGCAACCATCAAATTTCAACAGACGTATGATTTTGATATTGT
>JBDKJK010000230.1:0-3978 GCA_039796675.1 Chloroflexota bacterium | reverse complement strand
CCCACGTCTATGGTCTGTTTACAACTTCAAAGATCGCATTTACTAACGAAAGCTCGCCTTGCGCATCCAGGCTTAGCTCCCAGAACATAATGCCGCTTGCAATTTGCATGGCGAGTTCTGTTTTCTTTTGGATGGTTGGAATGCCGTTATAGTTTTGGAGTGTGCCAAAATAATCAAAGGTATCTGTTTGTGCAGCGGCAGGGTCGGCTGCAATCAGCTTGGAATAGGTCACTTCGCTGGGGCGTGAGTAGAATGGCACACCGATATTCAGCTTCTCTTTTGGCACGCCACGTGCAGACCAATATTGCAAACCTTTTTCAAATTGCTCCATGGTGCCGTGGTCAGGACCATCGTAAGTCATCACATTGACATAATCGACCAATTCAAAAGACTCGCTTGGAATGCCTAGCCCGGTGTCATCGCCATATGAGATCACAGCTGTGCTGATGAGTTTGTCGGGTAGGGCAGCGCGTAGTTCGGTCATGAGCGCTACATAATTTAAAGAAGATTGCCCAGGGTCGGGGTATTCCCAATCCATATCCACGCCATCGAGCTGATACTCATTCACAAAGGCTTTGAGATTCTGGACAAAAGCGGTTCGCGACTCAGCCGAAGCTGCCATCTGCTCGAATTGCTCGTCCCAGCCCCAGCCTCCGACGGCGATACTGACTTTCACGTTTTGGTTGAGTGCCATATCGACGATCTTCTTTAACTTCCAGGCATTGGTCAATTGAACGAAGCTGCCATCTGCATTGGGGATGAGGAAGGAGTAGTTGATGTGGGTCAGTTTGTCGTATGGAATGACTTCAGGGACGATGGCTTCGGTGGCATAGGCAATAACGCGGAAACGATCCACTTCGGGTTCGAGGGTGGGAGAGGCTTGCGGGGTGGCGGTAGGTGGGGTCTGCATGGGGGTGCAAGAAGATTGGAAGAGGAAGAGCAGGCAAAAGGTCAGGAAGGAGGCGCGGAATTTCATCTTTGTTTATGCCAGCGCCAAGTTGAGGCGAGCTGCTAATTCTTGAATCTGTTTGGTTAGGTCGGCATTGAAGTCATCTTTGGGTTTGTTTTGCACTTTGTTTAACAGGTTGCCCAGTTCGAGCCCGAGTTGATATTCGATGCGATGCCATACCGATGTGGCACGATATGACCTGCCGCTTTGGTTGAGCCGTTGAATGAGTGGGGCGATTATGCTTTCTGCAGGGAATAATTCTGTTAGCACATCGGCACGGGCAGGCAGAAGTAGATTTTGTTTGCCGAATTTGAGCATGGTTTCTTTGCGGGTGATAAATTCGCCCAGTTGGTGCGATGCTTGGAATTTGTCGGGATAGCTGCGGCTGTGTTTCCATATGATGAGGTTTCCGCCGCCGAGCCAGGGGGTATCGGTTGTGGTGGCAACACCGATATTGTCTTTCATGGCTTGCGGATAGGGTTTGCTTAATTCAGTGGCGAAGGAACGCAGGTCTGTAAGGACAGCGGCGGTTTCTCCTTCAAAAAGTGCTTGGGCGGCGTTATCTGTGCCGAAGTAGTCTTTTGAGAGGGAATTGCGCCGCAGGATGTTAAAGAATTCTTTAAAGCCTTGAATGGCGGCGTCACTATCAAAAATGACGCGGCTACCTTTTGCGTCCATGAAGTCGCCGCCTTTGTTCCAGATCCAGGATGCGGCAAGGTGGATGAGGTCGTTGAATGGTGGCGGGACGATGGGCGTGACCCAAGGTGTTGCAAACTCTTTTTGTTGGTAGAGTTGATCGATGGTATGGGTGATGTGTTCGGGTGTGGAGAAGGCTGTGCTTTCATCCAACCCAAGTTTGGCAAGTATGTCTTTTCGGTAGGCGATGACGTAGGTGTAGATACTGAGCGGCACAGACCAGACCTGCTCGGAGTTATCCACTTTGGTGCTTTGCCAGGCGGCAGGCAGGTAGGATCTCATTCTACCGATGCGTTCTATCATATCTGTGGGCACCGGGCTGAGGGCATTCATGACCATCAGACTGCTAACCCAGGTGGAGCCGATATGTGAAATTTCTGCTCCACGCCCCATCGAGGCATACGACATGAGTTCTGGCCATGCCATTCCCCACGTATGCCGTTTGGGGCGAACGTTTATACCGCTCTGGGATTGGAACTCCTTGAGCAGGTCACTCCAAAGATTGAACTCTTCTTGTGTATCTGGAATGATGGAGAATTCAATATCAGTCATTGGGTCACCTTGGTGTTCGAGTTCAGGGCTGTTCTGATGTTGGGGGTAATGTTTAAAAGCCCGGCTTCCATACCGAGTAGTACTGCACCAACAACGGGTTTGACCTCTGTTGGGATAAGTTTTGCCTTTGGAGCAATTTCATGAATCTTAGATCGCATGGGAGCGATGAGCGCTTCACCGGTCTTGAACATCGATCCGATGAGGGCGACCTCGAATTCGATTGCATGAAAATCAAGCTGGCGTATGACGGCATTTGCCATTTCGCCTAGTTCTTCTCCTGCCCAATGGACGAGGCTTTGAGCAACTTCATCTCCTTGGGCTGCCACTTGAAAAACGAGCGGGGCAGCTTCAGCAGCAATTTTATATTTTCCTGTGGTGTAGCCTTCGATAAGGTCTTCCAGATTCTTGGCATGGTATTGCTTGATAAATACATCTGAAAGAGCTGTGGGGGGCAGGCGTTTTGTCCACGAGTAGCCAAGGTATTGCATGGTTCGGTAGATGAGTTCGGTTCCGCCTGCGCTTTCGCCCATTAGCACACCAAAGCCAGTAACACGCCCTTCACGTTTTAGTTCTTTGTCACGCCCTCGGCAATTACAGCCAGTGCCTGAAACCACTGCTACTCCCCAGCCTTCGCTTGTCCCTGCAACCAAGCCCAATACAGCATCATTGACCAGAATAACCGGACAGCGAATGCCTGCTTTTTGAATGGCATTGCGCATATCTTCTTCAAGTGAACCCCAGTCGAATCCTCCGATGCCAAAGCCTGCACCAGAGAGTTGGTCTATTTGAAGGTTCGCTTCTCTTAATGCCTGTGTTACAGCCTCTTGAATGGCTTTTTGCATTCCCTCATAGCCAACATTCTCAGGGTTCCCAGACCCGCCAATGCCGTAGCCATATGCCTGCCCCTGTTCATCACAGATTAATGCGGCGGTTTTCGTAGCTCCAATATCTACTCCAAGAAAATAGTTCATTGTGACAAAGGATTCCAATGATGTTTTAGAAAATTGACCGCAGACGGCAGACGGCGGTCTGTGGTCTGCGGTCAATCGAGTTTCTCCGCGGGATAAGACACCGCTCAGGTTATTTGAAAAATTGCGGCAGGTGCTCGCGGTGTGTCTCGAGCATATCGTCCAAGACGGCTTGTACCTTGTCTGCTTTGGGTCCTATGGGGTGTACGAGCAGGGCTTGGTAGGCTGCATCTCGGTCGCCATGCACGGCGGCTTCAACGGTCAATAGTTCGTATTGCTTGACGGCAGAAATAAGCCCGAAGCATGAAGCAGGCAACGGGTCGGCGGGAAGCGGAGTGATTCCGCTTTTCTTCACTTGCGAAGGCATTTCCAGCACCCAATTCGCATCCCATTCTTTTACGGCACCGTTGTTGCGGATGTTGACAACATGCGTTTCGCCAAGGTCGTTGTAATGCGCATTGAGGAGTTGTGTGGCAACGGTGGAGTAGTATGCGCCGCCGCGTTTCATCAGGTCGGCGGGTGGTTGGTTGAGGTTGGGGTCGGCATACTCGCGCAGCAGATCTTTTTCCACTTCAATGACTTCTTCAGCTCGCGAAGGGGGCCAGGCTTCTTGGGCTTTGAGTTTTTTATCAGTGTGATAAAAGTATTGCAGGTAGTAGTTGGGCATCATGCGCAATACTTCTACAGTGCGCGGATCCCACTCGGGATGTTCTTCTTTTTTGAGGTTGTCAATGTACCCTTGAATGACTTGGGGCCAGACGTCTTCTCCATCAACAGTAAACCCGCGATGCCAGGAAAGATGGTTCAAGCCGA
>JBDKJK010000229.1:0-3310 GCA_039796675.1 Chloroflexota bacterium | reverse complement strand
CGCCCCTACTGCTTTTTAAATCAAAAGTGACCCGTTAAGTGTATCAGAACACTTGCCGGGTCACTTGATTATTTTTTCTTTCCTAATCCACAACCACTTTGCTGCGGTTGAAGGTCAGGGTCACTTCGGCATCTTCTCGAAGTTGGAAACCGCCAGTGAACTTAATCCCGCCGACATAAGCGACGTAATCGATCCACCCGGCAGGAATATTCACATACATCGTCCCTTTGACGGGGTATTCATTGACGGCGGTGCTGCCGTCCTTATGGACGGTGGTGCGCAACGAAATGTAGACATCATCATCAGCTTTTTTGACCAGACGCACCGTGCCAGAGGGATGCCCTTTGGGGATTTCGCTATTATATGAAAGAGCAACGGAGTCCTCTGTCGCGATGGGCGCGACACTCACTTCCCAATAGTTGGCTGGGATGTACAGAGACTGCCCAACATAGATCGTGTTGATATCTGTAATATAGGGGTTTGCTGCCATCAGGTCGTTGATGGTGAGACCAAAACTGTAGGCAATGCCTGCAAACGTATCGCCAGCTTGGACGATGTACGTGCCCGAGTATGTTGTTGCTGGGTAGTAGCCGTAGGAATTGTAATAGTTGTAATAGTTATAGGTGTAATAGTTGTTGACGACCGCCGCAACAGGCGTCGGTGTGGCAGGAACCGGTGTTGTGGGAGTTGGGGTCAATGTTGTGGTGAGAGTCGGGGTAACGGTCACACCAAAATTTGCGCCGGGGATGGTAATGGTCTGACCAACGGTAAGCGGTTCTTTCAAGCCAGGGTTGGCAGCAAAGATCGCGGATGCGGATGATCCACACATTGCCGCAAGTTTATCGACGGTGTCGCCCTTTTCAATGATATAGGCTCCACCGCACACGCCTCCCGCGCGGACCTGGAGCGGAATCAGCGCTGCCAGCATTGCTAACACCACAAAAATGCTCATTCGAATAAATGATTTTGAGTTCACAACTGCCTCCTTACACGGTCAACTTTAATTCGTATAACCCAATGATAAGCCAAAAAGAGTCGAAAGACAACTGGTTTTATATAGGAATTGCTTACAAATACATAACACGGCAATATTTTTGTAGGAATAAGGCTTGATAAAATAATCATCACGGAGCCATTAAGTGAAAACGAATTACCAGCAAATTTTAGATGAGATATACCAAGAGACCCTCTCCCTGCACGGACAGGGCAAGGTTGCCAGTTACATCCCAGCCTTGGCTGAGGTAAACCCGAATCAGTATGGTATTGCCATTCAGACCTTGAGCGGAGAGTCTTTTCAGGTGGGGGATGCGGACATGCCTTTTTCGATCCAAAGTATTTCGAAGGTCTTTACGTTGGCAATGGTCTTTGGGAAGATCGGCGAAGACCTGTGGTCTCGGGTTGGGCGCGAACCTTCAGGCAATGCGTTTAATTCTCTGATCCAATTGGAAACGGAGAATGGGATTCCGCGCAATCCATTCATCAATGCCGGGGCATTGGTGGTGACCGATCATTTGCTTTCGCAGACCAGCGCGCCTTTGTGGGATGTGCTTGGTTTTGTGCGCAAACTTTCCAATAACCCAAAAATCAACTTCAGCGAAAGGGTGGCAGATTCAGAGAGACGCTCTGGGTTTCGCAATGCGGCGCTGATCAATTTGATGAAGAGCTTCAAGAATATCGAAAATAACGTGGATGAGGTTTTAGATGTTTATTTTCATCAATGCGCGTTGATGATGAACTGCCATGACCTCGCCCGCGCCTTTTTATTTCTCGCCAATGGTGGAGTCAACCCGTGGAATGGCGAGTGGATTCTGACTGCCAGTCAGGCGAAGCGCGTCAATGCGCTCATGCAAGTCTGCGGGCTGTACGATGATTCGGGGGAGTTTGCGTTTACGGTGGGGCTGCCCGGCAAGAGCGGAGTCGGAGGCGGGATCGTCGCGATCATCCCGAATCTGCTTTCCATCTGTGTCTGGTCGCCGGAATTGAATCATCATGGCACGTCATTGATCGGCATGAAGGCGTTGGAATTGTTCACGACCAAGACGGGCATTTCGATCTTTTAAATTCTCTGCTCTCTAATACGTATAAAACCCGCGCCCGCTCTTGCGACCCAAATACCCCGCATCCACCATCTTGCGCAACAACGGCGCTGGGCGATATTTATCTTCACCCAGATCGCGTTGCAACACTTCCATCACGAACAGCACCACATCCAAGCCGATCAAGTCCGCCAGCGTAAGCGGACCCATCGGGTGATTCATACCGAGCTTCATCACCGCATCGATCGATTCGGGCGTGCCGACATTTTCCTGCAACGCAAACACGGCTTCATTGATCATCGGGCACAAGATGCGGTTCGAGATAAATCCCGGCGAGTCATTCGCTGTCCATGCCTCTTTGCCCATCACCTTGCACAATTCCAGCGTCGTGCTCAAGGTCGCTTCGTCGGTGGCGAGTCCCTTGATGACTTCCACCAGTTTCATCAGCGGCACCGGGTTCATGAAGTGCATCCCGATGACCTTCTCCGCTCGCTTCGTGGCGGCGGCAATCTTCGTGATCGAGATCGATGAAGTGTTCGTCGCGAGGATGACACCTTCGCGCGCGTTCGCATCCATGTCTTTGAATATTTTAAATTTCAACTCCGGATTTTCCGTCGCCGCTTCGATGACGAAATCTGCATCCTTCATCGCTTCCATCGTAGACGTGTACCTGATCCCGTCTGCGGATGCCTTTTGCTCCGCTGTGAGCGCACCCTTCTCCATCAGTTTCGCCGTGGACTTGGCAATCGTTGCTTTGGCTTTTTCGAGCGCCGCAGCCTGCACGTCCATGCAAGTGACTTGATACCCCGACGTCGCCGCGACTTGGGCGATGCCATTGCCCATCGTCCCTGCACCGATGACAAAGATGTTTTTAATTGACATTATGTTCTCCTCGTTCAGTTCCGTCATTGCGAGGAGCCGCTCTTTGGCGACGAAGCAATCCCCAACGTGCTATGAGATTGCTTCGGGCAAAGAACAAGACCGCCCTCGCAATGACGGAGAATATGTTATTTCTTGCTTTTCCAAGCGATCATATTATTTTGAATCTGCTCAACATGCCCGGGAATATGAGCTGAGTAAATATTGATCCATTTATCAAAGGTATACGGTTCGGGGTATTCCGGGTGCTTGATCCAATGGGTGTCAAAAACAATTTCAGGAATACGTTTCAATAATTCGTAGGTGGTTTTGCGTGCCAACCTTGTTACTTCGAGCGCATCTTCAAAACTGTGTTCGTGGTATTTCAATACATCTGCCCACAATGGCTGGTCATA
>JBDKJK010000228.1:0-5063 GCA_039796675.1 Chloroflexota bacterium | reverse complement strand
CCGCCGCCAATACATTCGGGGCAGGATAGGCATGGTCGAGATGCAAAACGATCTTGTTTTTATCGAAAATCGGCTTACCAATATCACGAAATGCCTTTATGGCAAGCGGAGTGGTGTTGTCGTGACTCATAATGTAGTCCACATCCAAAAGCAGAATCTCACCTGCGTAAACCTGCCTGCCCGCTTTGCGGGAAAATATTTCTTCGATTAATGTGCCCATAGAATCCTCCAATTTTAGAAAGTAGTATGCAGAATAAAATTCGTCATTCTGCATTTTGCATTCTTCATTTATTTCCATTTCCGTTATATTTTTTCAACACCATGCGGGTTTCCGTCCGCTTTACGCCAGGGACGGTGCGAATCTCTTCGATGAGATTGTTTAACGCTGTCATGTTTTCGGCATTGGCAAAGGCGCTGATATCGTAATCGCCAGTCACTTCGTAGATATTTGCGACACTCGAAAAACTACGCAGGCGCCTTACCACCGAAGAGGTGTACACATGCGACTCCACTTCAAGCATCAGCATGGCGTTGATGTCATGCGGAATAACATCCATTTCACGCCCGGTCACTTGCTCGGCGATCTCTAAAATATCGGCATCGAAAAGCTGTTTGCGCTGGTCGCCCATATTCTTGATACGTGTGACGATGACTTCCAACTCTGCGGCACCGACCTCGATACCGTATTCATCCAAGCGAGCGGCAACGGCAGATTTGCCAGTGTATTTGTCAATGACGATCTTGCGTTCACGCCCCAGAATAGACGGGTCGAATGGCTCATAGGTTTTGGGGTTTTTGAGAATGCCATTGGTATGGACTCCGCTCTTATGGCTGAAGGCATTTTGCCCAGTGATGGGTTTGTTTGGCGCAAGCAAAAAGCCAGAGACACGTTCAAGGTAATTCGATAACTCCACCAACAGGCGGATGTCATACTTTTGTATACCTTCGAGGTTGTGAAAAGCCAAGATAGTTTCTGCCAAATCGGGAATACCCACCCGCTCCCCCAGTCCATTGACCGTGGTATGGACGCAATTTGCGCCAGCGCGAATACCCGCCATGGCATTGGCTAATGCCAACCCGTAGTCGTTATGGCAGTGCAGGTCAATTTTGCAGGGCAACAAACGAGTGCGCAACGTTTGGATCCGCTCGAAGAGGATGTGCGGCTGCATGATGCCCAGCGTATCGGCAAAGCTGATTCGGTCCGCACCGGCTTGGATGGCGGTATTACATACTTGCACGAGAAACTCAAAGTCGGTACGAGTCGCATCTTCCGGCGTGTAGCGGACTTTCAAACCCAAACTCTTGGCATAACTCACATGCTCGCGGATGATCTCCAAGGCTTCGCTCTCGGTCTTGTGCAATTTTGAGTCAAGATGAATTTTGGACGTGGCATAGAAAATCGCCACACGATTCGCACCGCAAGACTTGGCACGGTCAATGCCTGAGCGTGTGGCAGTGCTATGGGCGACCACTTCCGCTCGAAGTCGAAGAGAAGCGATACGTTCAATCGCCTTGGCTACGTTCGGTGAAACAGATGGGTCGCCCGCTTCGATCATATCCACACCGACCGCATCCAAACGCTTGGCGATCTCTATCTTTTCATCCACTGTGAAATTAACATAAGGCGTTTGTTCACCTTCACGCAATGTTGTATCTAAAATTTCAAGCATAGATTCTCCTTCTTCCGTCATTGCGAGGAGCGTTCTTGCTCTTCGCGACGAAGCAATCTCCAGCATTATCCGGGATTGCTTCGGGCTGACGCCCTCGCAATGACGATGAATAAAATTAAACAAAAAACGCCACCCGTTACCGGATGGCGTTTGGATACATAAACAGGGATAAGCGGCTATGACAGCGCTATTCGTTAATTCTTTTCATTTTCCTGTTCGACCAATAACAGCCCAAACCCGGCAACGACAGTTGCGGAGTTGGGCTTGCGCTTAGCTTTAGCCTCCATGAGGATGCTTGCGTGGTCTCTGAACATATTGGGCGCTATTCTACTCGTTGCATGAAATATGTCAATGATTTTAAGGGTCATCTTTTTAAATTAATGGAATGATAAAAAATGTTTCAGATCATGACCGCTGACGGCAGACCGCGGTCTGTGGTCAGCGGTTATGATTTTACTTGAGCATGATTGTAGATATGCCTCTCACAAAATTCATTCACCATCTTGAAAATTCAAAAACCTTCATACAGATTCAAAAATCTTCAAACCATATTAATTTAATGGGTGATCTTTTTGAATAGTACCCAGATGGGTACTAGTAATTCAGCTCAAGACTCTTACCATGTACTGAATTAAGAATACCAAACCAACGAGGTGAAGTTATGGATAAGGAGCCTTTTCAGCAAAGGTCATTCAACTGGGTAACATCGCAAGATGTAAAGAGTTGGCTTGAAGAACGTGATGCCTGTGCCTTAGTGGCTGCTGTTCGCAAAGATGGCGTTGCCACTCATGGGAACCTCAAACGCGCATTAGCCGCCTTGAGCATTATGGGACATCGCGCCGGAGAAGTGAATGGCGAAGGCGATGGCGTGGGCGTTATGACAGATATTCCGCGCATATTATGGTCGCACGCCATGGAACAGGAAGGCAAACCCGGTTGGCTGGCTGAAGATCGCCGTTTCTTTGTAGGGCATTTGATGATTCCCAACACCGAAACAGATTTGAGCGGGGCAAAAGAAAAAGTATTGGCGCTCTTCAAAAACAAAGGCATAGACCTGTTGCTCGAGCGCCCCATGCTCACCCGCCCGCAAGCATTGGGAAAAATGGCAAGGCAGCAGGTTCCCTATCTTTGGCAGGTGGCGGGTGTCGTCAGCAATGGTCCATTAGAGAATGTGGAACGAATCCTTTTCAGCCTTGCACTAGAAATCGAAAAGGACACAAACGTATCCATTGCTTCGCTTTCAAGCAATGTCGTCGTGTACAAAGTGCGCGGCTCCAGCGAAACGCTTTATCAGTATTATCCCGAACTACGCAACCCCGATTTCACCACTGCCATCACAATCGGTCATGCCCGTTACTCTACCAATACCGCAACCAGTTTTGAGCGTGTGCAGCCCTTTAGTTTGCTGGGGCACAATGGCGAGATCAATACGATTGCCCGCCTGCGTGAACAATCGCAAATGCTCGGCGTGGACTTGCCCGTAGGCGGCAGCGACTCGCAAGACCTAGACCGCTTACTTTCTACGCTCATTCATCATTATCACTTCTCGCTCACCGAAGCGATGGAACTTGCCTTTCCGCCCATCCTTACAGAGGTTGAAAAACTCCCACCCGAACTGCAAACCATTTATAAATATTATCGTCAGGCGCTTGGTCCATTCGCACAAGGACCGGCAGGCATCATCTCGCGCTTTGGCGATGAATGCGTCTTTAGTGTGGATGCGCTCGGTCTGCGTCCACTCTGGTTCGGTGACACGGAAAAAGAATATTTCTTCTCCAGTGAAAAAGGCGTCTATCACCTCGACACCATGCAAACCGACCCGATTCCGCTTTCACCCGGCGAAAAAATGCGCTTACGAATTCACCGTGAACGCAACGTGGAAGTCTTCGACTACCCCGCCATTCAACAACGCATGTTGAAATTGACCACGCGCCGATTCGGCTCGCTTGAAACGCTGAGCAAAAGACTCACACAACTTGCAAATGAAACTTCTGCGCCTCTTTCCGCGCCAACAACTGTTGCCGCTCTGGATAATCGGCTCTCTGCCTTTGGCTGGGGACGCGAAGACCGCGAATGGGTGCAGGAACTCGCCGTAAATGGCAGCGACCCGATCGGCTCACTCGGCTACGACGGTCCGCTTGCGCCGCTTTCTGCAGAGCGCCAAAACATCGCAGACTATTTCAAAGAAGCCGTTGCTGTGGTCACCAACCCCGCCATCGACCGCGAACGTGAAGCCGAACATTTCTCCACGCAGGTGGTCATCGGCTCACGCCCGCCTCTACTGCCCAATCAACTCGACGACGATGTAACCTTTACACTCGAATCACCCATCGTGTTGGACTTTCCAAACACTGATGAAAGTTTGCTATCAGAAGTGGCACATACACAAGGCGGTACGACCCTCAATAGTTTATTGTCGCGTTTCTCTCAAGAAAAAATCGCCCGTCTGCAAACCACCACTCACCCCGGCGAATCAACTCCACAAGCCTTGGAGCGCCTTGCCCAATCGGCAGTGGATGCGGCACGAAAAGGCGCCCAATTCATCCTGCTCGATGATGCATCCGCATTTCAGGATGGCAACGGCTGGCTTGACCCCATCCTGGCGGTTGGCATCGTCGATAAAGCTTTGCGTCACAGTTTCACTGCCTATGAACCACATGACCCGCAACCGACTCCGCTTTCACGCGATGACAAAGGCAAGATCGATTTCGGCTTAGTCTCCATCGCCGACTCGGTCAACCTGCGCCGACGTGCCGCCCTCGCCATTCGCAGTGGCGCGATCCGCCATTTGCATGATGTCATTCTCACGCTCGGCATGGGCGCGGATGCGGTGGTGCCGTATCTGCTTTTTGAGGCGGCGTTCAAAGAGAAAGCCGAAACGACAGACGAACTCAAATCCAAACTGAAGAACACACTCAAAGCGTTACGCTCTGGCATCGAGAAGAGCACCAGCACCATGGGCATTCACGAAGCGCGCGGCTATGGACGTTTATTCGCCAGCATCGGTCTCGGTTCAGAAGTTGCTTCTGCCTTGGGCACGCCCAATCATGGCGGCTCGACAACAGGCGGCTTGCAATGGTCATACATTGACGCCCAGATCGAAATACGCGCTCAGTCCTATCACAGCGCTGGGCGCGGCGACCTTGCGCGCGTGAATCATTTTTATCCGAAAGTGTGGAAAGCGGCAGGAAAGCTCGGGAAGGGCGAGGCAGGCTCGGGCGAGTATGAGGCGCATGTCGAAAGCACGGCAAAAGCCAACCCGGTATCTCTCCGTCATGTGTTGAGTTTCCGCCCGGTCGAGTCGAACATCCAAAAAGAAAATGTGGATGTTCGCATCACGTCGCACAGTTTGCCATTCCTCATCGCTTCGATGTCTTTCGGCTCGCAAGGTGA
>JBDKJK010000227.1:0-4997 GCA_039796675.1 Chloroflexota bacterium | reverse complement strand
TTGCCTTCCTTGGGGTCGGCTTGGTTGCCAGCACCAAGATCGGCGGCGGCGGTGACTTGCACAACATGGATATGTTCCTGATCGGTGTGGCGTTCACAGTCTTCATTGCATGGGTCAACGGTGGAAAAGAAGTTGTTCTGGGCGGTGGTATGCCCGCGTCGATGCGGCTCATGTTGATCGCTGCATTGGTCATCCCGGCAATTGTTCCGTGGCGGCAATTGCGTTCCGTTAGCTACGGCGATGAGATCGAAGCGATAAAAGTATTGACCGATACGCCCGATAAAAAAGCTTTTGATATGCTCCCCGATAGCGCCACGGTCAAAACGGCTCTTGAAGAAATTCAAGCCGAAGTGGATTACGCAAAAGAATATGGCGATGTCCTGTTCATTGACCAGCGTCAGTTGTTGACCTTCAACTACATTCAAGGCGTGCCCCTTATCCCCGAGTACGAGAAGAAGATGCTGATGAATGAAGCCTTGAGTGGTAATGCAGATTACTTCTCCAGCTTTTACCAAAACCTTGCCGACCAGCGTTTCTCACTTATCATTACCGAGCCGTTACGCACTCCCGTCAAAGACAGCACCTATGAATTTGGTGAGGAAAATAATGCCTGGGTGAAGTGGGTATCCATTCCGGTGCTTTGTTATTATGAAGAAATACAGACCTATAAAGAAGTCAATATCATGCTTCTCGCCCCAAAACCCGTACCAGACGATTGTTCTCAATATTTACCGCAGGGAAATTAAATGAATCTTCGCTATCTTTTGCTCCGCCTTGTTCGCCACTTCATGCCCGAGGGACTGGCGCGTTTCTTGCTTAAACGCCGCTGGATCATCAAACCGGGGCTTGAGTCACGAGACCCATCCGCGGCGGTGGAACAGTATGTTCAGGTACTCTCGAAACAAGATGTAACTCTCACAGGCAAACGTGTGCTAGTCTTCGGCTATGGCGGTCGTTTCGCTGTAGGCGTGGACTTGCTCAAGCGCGGCGCGGCGCATGTGGTCTTGTGTGACCATTTTGTGTTGTTGGATACGGAGCGTAATAAGGAACTGCTTTCAGAGTATGGAATGTATCTGAAAGTGGAGCAGGATGAAGTCCAGCCGCGAGGCGAATTTATCACTTTGTTGCATGGCGATATCCGCGAGGAATCCATTCAAAGGCAAATATCCCAGGTCGATGTTGTCCTCAGCACCTCGGTCTTCGAGCATTTAGACGATGTGCCCGGCATCACGCAAGCGCTGGCAAAGCTGACCGCGCCGGGCGGCATTCATGTGCATTTTGTAGATTTACGCGACCACTTCTTTAAATATCCATTCGAGATGCTGAAATTCTCAGAGAATATCTGGAAGAATTTCTTAAACCCCACCAGTAACCTGAACCGTTATCGTTTGAATGATTACAAACGCGAGTTCGAAGCAAATTTTGCGAAGGTGGAATTTAAAGTGTTGGAGCGACTCGTAGATGAATTCCGCAAAGCGCAGAATCAGATTCGCGCGGAATTTAAGACCGGTGATGAAGCAGTGGATTCTGTGGGGTTGATCCACGTTGTGGCGCGTGAGCCAAAATAGCCGGAGAAGCGCATGTATAAAAAAGTTGAATCGATTTTCACGCGGTATGAATTTTTAATACCGCTTTTTCTTTTTCTGCTTTTTCTTGCCGTCTCTTTGCCCGGCGTCAGTTGGGGCACGCCTGCCTTGTGGAACCCCGATGAGTTGGTTTGGCGGGTGGACCAGGCTTTGGGCGGCTACATGCAGTTCGATGTGACCGAACCGGATTTTAATTATCCGTCCCTACCAAAACAGATCATGTATTTGATCGGCTCCGTCACCTATGGCATGGGGCGCTCGGGAGTAGCGTTCATTGTTGCCGCGCGTTCATTCTCAGGAATCTTGGGCGCGTTGGTGGGTGTGCTGGTTTATTTGATCGCGCGCGCCATCGGTGCCAATAAACGCACATCGGCATTAGCGGGGTTGCTATATATCGTCAGCGGGGTGGCTGCGGCAAATGCACGTTTTGCCCATAACGATCTTTACTTGCAGTTGTTCAGCGTCTTGTGTTTATATTTCCTCATTCGTTTTCAATATTCCCAGAAGCGAGGCTGGTTGTATGCTTCTTTTCTAATGGTGGGTATGGCGGCTTCGAGCAAATACACCGGTGTCAGTCTGGTGCTGCTGCCGATCACTGTCTTTGTTTTGATGAACTGGTCGACAGTTTGCCGTGCATGGCTACGTTCTTTTGGCGTGCTTTTTATTGGCGGGCTGCTGGTCATTCTCGGGTACGGCATCGGTACGCCGCGTCTGTTCATTGCGCCGATGGATTATCTATCGAAAGCGGTTCCGGCGGCTCTGCGTTTTTCGCAATACGGGTTCAACTCGGGTGTGTCGATTGGTTTGTATGGTCAATGGCAAATCTTCAAAGATGCTGTTGGGGGTTTCGCTTATTATCTTTTCCTGATCGCATTCGTCTGGTATATCGTGCATCTTGTTCTTCATAAAATCGGCAAGGCTCAACTGACTGAGAATATGCTACCGGGTATTTTGATCCTGACCCTGAACGTGATCCTCTTCGACCTGCCCTTCCTGATTTCCATCAACTACATCCCACGCCACTTCATCCCATTCGTGCCATTGTTCGCCATTCTGGCTGCCTTTTTTGTGGATGACGTGCTTCGCCTCATTGCAAGCCGAAAACTGCTTTTCATCCATTGGGCAGTTGTGACCCTGTTAGTTTTTGGTCTCACGTATTCGGCGTTGCGGCTGGTGAGCATTGCCTTGCTTTTCATAAACGACTCGCGCATTCCTGCGAGCGAATATATTGCCGAGATCCGCGGATATCAGAAAAGCATTGAGTACACGTTGTATCCGCCCAATATTGAAAAGAAGAAGTTCGAGCGCGCACACAATTACCCGATATACTTTGTGAAATATCCCAATGAAGTTGTACCCACGGGCGGACGATTGGAATTTAACCAGGGCGAGCAGGGCTTGCTTGACCGCGACACCGATTATTTTGTTATCGACAGTTATACGTATGACCGCTTCTTTACTGAATCCGTTTGTGAGACCAACCCAGTGGAATGTGATTTCTTCAAACGCCTGCTTGACTCAGATGTGGAGTCCTTCCACCTTGCCGCGGCGTTCGAGTATCGTTCACCACCTTGGCTGCCGCCAGTTTCCATCTCAGCCGTCAACCCGGATGTGCTGATTTTCGAGCGGGTGAGATAAAAAGAGGCGGTCACCTCAAAGGTGACCGCCTCTTTTTATACAAACTTTATTCGTCTCGCCGCGAAGGCAACCATTCTAAATAACAGCAACCCGTGTTTCCAACGGGAAATATTGGTCGTTCCATACACACGCTCGCGGTAGCGGATGGGCATATCTACGATCTTGAGATTCATTTTTGCCGCGCCGAAGATCAGGTCAAAATCACCAAAGGGATCGAAGTCACCAAAGTACGAACGATTGGCGGCGATCTCTTCGTAATCTTTGCGCCACATCACCTTGGTTCCGCACAGCGTGTCTTTTACAGATTGCCCCAGCAGCCATGAGAATGCCAGGCTAAAAAATTTATTGCCGATGAAGTTAAGTGTGCGCATGGCTTCCTTCTCCATCGGGTAGACGAGGCGCACGCCATTGATGAACTCACCTTTGCCCGAGGCAATGGCTTCGTAGAAACGCGGCAAATCTTCCGGCGGGACGGTTAGATCAGCATCAAGGATCATGAGAATGTCGCCGGAGGCTTTCTCGAAACCGAGACGAATGGCGTCGGCTTTGCCAATGCCCGGTTGACGGAAGAGCAGGCTTGAGGTCCCGGGGTGAAGCGCCATTTCCTTCTCAATCGTTTCGTACGTCTTATCTTTAGAATGTCCTTCAACAAAGATAAGCTCGGTCTTTGATCCCATTTGCGGAACGCGCTCGAAGATATTCTTGATGTTGCCTTCTTCATTGCGCGCCGCCACCACAACTGAAACGCTGGGTTTTTCCACAGGTTGTGGAGCAGGACGTGCGATCACAAAATTGGAAAGCGCCATCTCGCGGAAGGGCCATAACCGCGCAAGATAGCGGTTGGCAAATCCACTGAGAGGCAAAGGCCAGAGAATCTCGTTCGATGTGCGCACAGTTTCAAAACCGGCAAGATGCAGAAGATTATTTACATCGCTGGGGGTGAGCCAGTTTTGGGCAAGCATGGGCGAAGCCAGATTGAGCTTTTGCGCTATTGTGAGCGGAAGTTGCCAGAGATGACTATAAAAATTTAAGATCAGTCGGGTATGTGGCGTGCAGAGACGTTTTACTTCCTCCAGCGCGCGTTGCACGTCCCACAGGTCGTTGATTGTGTCTGAAAGAATAATGATGTCGAACTCGCCTTCGAGCTTTGAAAGATCATGCGCGTCGAGCTGATGGAATTCGAGGTCGGCATAATTCTGTTTTGCCCGCACGATCATGTCTGCTGAAAAATCAATGCCAACTCCGTGTGAAGGTTTTAGGCTGGCGAGTAATTCGCCTTTTCCGCAGCCGATCTCCAGAATGCGCTGGTTTGGGTTGACAATGAATTTATAGATCTGCTCAAGACGTTTGTGATACCAACCGCCCATACCTTTCCATTTATCGCGTTTTTGTGCGACATGGTCCCAGTGGGTGATGTGTGTCTGTTGATAGAGTTTGCCTGCTTCGTCGAATGTGGGTGTTTGGCTCATGGGGGTGATTCGTTTCTGCCTAAAAAGTGAGTTATAATTCAGCGACTGAATTTTGGAATTATATCATGACCGTAGAATCAACAAACGAAGAACTTAGAGAACTGACCCTACTCGAGCAGATCGAAAGCGACCCCGATGTAAACCAATCCACGCTTGCCACTCAGTTGGGCGTGGCGGTGGGCACGGTCAACTGGCATTTAAAGCGCCTCGTTGCAAAAGGAGCGGTGAAGGTTGCCCGCGCCGAGCGCAAGAAGTTGCGTTACATCATCACGCCTGAAGGGCTTGCCCTGCGCGCGCGTTTGGC
>JBDKJK010000226.1:0-3033 GCA_039796675.1 Chloroflexota bacterium | reverse complement strand
TTCTCGCATCTTTCTGATTTTGATAAGAGCGTAGATTTCATGATGGAATACGTCCGTATTTGGGATCGGTGGATGGGTGAGAAGAATGTCCTCGTTGCCCGTTATGAAGATTTGCTCATGAACTATGATGTAGAATCAGCCAAATTGGTGGCGTACCTGAAATTGGACGGAGGCAAGCCTGAGGTCCGTGCGGTGATCGATCAATATCGTCCCGGCACGAATGATGACCAACAAGGGCTGCATTTCTACAAAGGCAAGATCGGACGTTTCCGTGACGCCTATACAAGTGAACAACGGGACCTTCTTTTACGAAAATTAAGCCCATATCTCGAACGCATGCACTACGAAAAATAGCAGATGTAATCTGACTGTAACGTCAAGAAAGTTGCTGAACCCCAGCTTTTTCGTTATGATAGGTAGGCAATGATGAAACGATTTGACACCCCCTACATGGCAGACTGGTTCGCCATTTCATTACGCTGGGTCATGCTGGTGGGTCTTACCGTTTCGCTTGGGCTGGGGCAAAAACTTGAGATCAGTTCTACATGGACGTTGGGGCTGCTGATCCTTTGGAATTTGGCAATGACGGCGTTGGCAGGGTTGAACGTGCGTACCTCGTATCACCGCCGCTTGAATATTTTTGTAGATTTGGTTCTGACGGGCATATTTTTCTGGGCACAGGGCGGCATTCGCGGACCTGCCTTTTGGGCGGGGCTGCTCCCGATCCTTACTGGCTCGATCTATTTTGAGATCGTGGGCGCAGTGATTACTTCCCTTCTGTTTTCAGGGCTTGTGGTTTATACCGGGTATCAACTAGAGGGAGAACTTTTGCTTTCGATCTTGATCGCAGGCATTTTGAGTGTATTGGGTATTTTGTTCGGATTTATTGGACGCAGGATGATGGATCATATGCGCCAAAACCGTGCCTTGTGGGTAGATGCCGAAGAAAAGAAACGCGCCATCCAAAACGAACGCATGCGTGCGATTTATGAATTGACTTCCACTCTCTCGACTACGCTAAGTTACAAACGCGTGCTCGACTCTGCATTGGATATGAGCGCTTCGGCACTGAACCCAAATGTAGAACCCGAACAAACGACAAGTGACCCGTTGGTGGGGGCTGTAATGCTCTTCAATGCCGGAAAGTTACGTGTTGGCTCGGCGCGGCGCTTTACCAACGCAGATATGCGCATCACCTTCGACGGTGCCGAGGGCATTCTCAAAAAAGCACTTGATGAAGGCGAGCCGATTGGTTTCAAAGATATCGGCTACGATCAGGAACTGGGACGAGTAGTGGCGTTTCGTAATTGCACCAGCGGATATGCCTTCCCCTTGCGCAGCGGATTTAACGTTTATGGGGTGTTACTCTTCGCACACCCCGAACCTGATTTTTTCAACACTGAACGCTCCAAACTGCTTGATATCATTGGGCGGCAGGCGGTCATCGCCATTCAGAACGCCCGCCTTTACCAAGATCTTGTGGAAGAAAAGGAGCGCCTCGCGGATGTATACGAAGAGGCTCGCAAGAAGCTGGCACGCGACCTGCACGATGGTCCCACCCAGTCTGTGGCAGCCATGGCGATGCGTTTGAACATTTCCCGCCGTATGCTGCAAAAAGATCCTAAAATGGCAAATGAAGAACTCATCAAACTTGAAGAGTTGGCGCATCGTACCACCAAAGAGATCCGCCACATGCTCTTTACCCTGCGCCCGCTCATCCTTGAGTCGCAGGGGCTTGCTGCTGCCATTCAATCGATGGCAGATAAGATGATGGAGACGTTCTCGCAGCGCGTAGTAGTCGAGATCGATGAACGCGCCTCACAGCAACTCGAAATGGGTAAACAAGGTGTTCTGTTCTACATCATTGAAGAGGCAGTTAACAACGCCCGCAAACACGCCGCGGCAGAAGCCATCACAGTGCGATTGCGCCAGGTGGAGGTGGGCATTCTGTTATTGGAAATCAAAGATAATGGCGCCGGGTTTGATGTTAAAGCCGTGGCGCAGAATTACGAAAAACGCTCCAGCAGCAGCTTGGGTATGGTGAACCTGCGTGAGCGTGCCGAATTGGTGAATGGTCTGCTCAATATAGACTCAGCGCCGGGAAAAGGAACGAACGTGCAGGTCTACATTCCACTTACCGAAGATGCCGCCGATCGATTGCATCACGCTCGCAGAACCTCATAAGCCAATCCGTTCGCGCAAGGCATTCACTATTCATTTCACCAGCCGCCCGCCGTTTTCGTTTAAGTAAATATTCGCTTCAAGATCGGCATTGCTGCAAAGAGCGCCAGTGCGCGATGACTGAGTTTGTTCTTCTCTTCCATTTCCAATTCTGCCATGGTCTTTCCCAGATTCGTCATCAAAAAAATGGGGTCATACCCAAAGCCGCCGCTCCCGCGTTCTTCGGGAATGATCTCGCCATAGCAATTGCCCTCAGCAAATTCGAGGGACCCAGTGGGTGTAGCGATCGCAATCGTGGCATGGAAATGTGCCGCCCATGGGCGTGGCTTGTCTTTGAGATTCTCCAGTAAAAAATCTCGGCGGTCTTTGTCTTTTGCACCTGGCTTGGGGGAATATCGCGCGGAATACAACCCTGGCGCGCCGCCAAGGGCATCCACTTCGAGCCCGGAATCATCGGCAAGGGAAATTAATCCGCTGGCTTGGGCGAAGGCGATGGCTTTCTTTCCGGCGTTCTCTTGGTATGTAGAGCCGTCTTCTTCCACTTCAAGTTGCAGGTTGATCTGAGCCGGCGTGACAAATTCGATACCAGAATCCCTCAATAGTTCTTGAAGTTCCAATACTTTTCCCTGATTGTTGGTGGCGATAAGGAGTTTATTCATGATGTCCCTTATAAAGTGATTGTCACCTGTTGATTTTTTGCAATGCCCATTGTGCGTGAGATTGCACAAGAATTTCTTCATCTTGTGCTGTCTGTTCAAGAGTGGATAAGTCTTTCTTGTCTCCACTATTGCCAATTGCCACAGCAAGATTTCGCAAATATCCACGCCGCTTGGCGCGTTTGATCGGAGAACG
>JBDKJK010000225.1:0-12428 GCA_039796675.1 Chloroflexota bacterium | reverse complement strand
AATCATGGGCTTTAGTCTTGCTTCACCCGAGCCTTCTTCTTTAACCTCAAAACTAACCGAAGATAAAGGTTGGTTTATCAAAAATATTCTCAAGGTCATATTCACCCGCCCGATGGCGTTTTTTCAGATGGTCATTTCCAGCATCACCATTCGCGGACAGATGTACGAGCCAAACACCATCGAATGCGTCTACTTCACCGTCGACGCAAAATTTCGCGGACGTGGACTCGGACGTGCCCTGCAAAAAGCGCTCATGGACGAGGGACGCAAACGAGGGTATAAAAAGATATATGCCAGCATCGAAACTTGGAACATCGCCAGCCTGAAAGCCACACAAGCAAATGGTTTCAAGATCATCAAAACCTTTCAAGAAGGTAGTTACCACAGGCACCGCCTGGAAAGCGAGTTGTAAGCAACTATGACCACCCATCGAGAACGCATTCAAGCCTGCCTTAATGGTGAACGAACCGACCGAACTCCCATCGCCTTGTGGCGGCACTTCCCAAAAGAAGACCAAAACCCCGAAACACTTGCCGCCGCAACCATCAAATTTCAACAGACGTATGATTTTGATATTGTCAAAGTGACACCCGCCTCATCCTTCGCTGTAAAAGACTGGGGTGTGGAAGATGAATGGCAGAACAACTCTGAAGGGTCACGCGCATATACAAAGCATGTCATTCAAAAGCCGCAAGATTGGGAGGCGCTCAAACCGCTCGACCCGTCTGCTCCGCATTTGGCGGCTCAGTTGCAATGTTTGAAACTTGTCCGCGAAGGAATCGGTGCAGAGACGCCCATGATCCAAACCATTTTCAACCCGATGTCGCAGGCGAAGAATTTGGCGGGCAATGAGCTGTTGCTTGAACATATTAAAAAATACCCCAATGCTGTAATGAAAGGTTTGGAAACTATCGCCCAAAGTACTGCCAAGTTCATTATGGCAGCGCGAGAAACCGGTATTGATGGCATCTTCTATGCCATGCAGCATGCGCAAGCCAGCATGCTTGAACTAGACGAATACAAATCCATTGTCTTGCCGTATGACCAGCAAGCCCTTAAACCAGCCGAAGACCTGTGGTGCAATTTACTTCATCTACATGGCAGCGATGTTTATTTTTCTCTTCTGCGTTTGATCAACTTTCAGATCGTCAACTGGCATGACCGTGAGACGTACCCATCACTGGCAGAGGCGCAGAGTCTCTTTCGCGGGGTGGCGTGTGGGGGCATCCGGCAAGATACGCTTTACAAGGGCAATCAAGCCCAAGTTAAGGAAGAGGCGTTGGACGCCATCAAGCAGACCAAGGGCAAACGATTCATCCTCGGCACAGGATGCGTAGTCTATTATCAGTCGCCGCATGAAAATATTATGGCTGCCATTGAGAGCACACGATGAGTCTGCGAGTCATTTCTGGTTCAGCGCGTGGACGAAAATTAAAGTCGGTGCCCGGCGATACGACCCGCCCGGTGATGGATCGTGTCAAGGAGTCATTGTTCAATATTCTGGCAGGTGACGTACTCGATTCAAATTGGTGGGATTTATTTGCAGGCACGGGCGCGATCGGCATTGAAGCATTGAGTCGCGGTGCAGTTTTCGTTAAGTTCACCGACTTAAATCGCGCGCCGATTGAAACCATAAAAGAAAACCTGGAGCATTGCCGGTTCAGCGAGCAGGCAGAGATCAAACGCGGCGATGCATTCACCATGCTGGCTGGCAGGGCAGACAAGCAATTTGAATATATCTATATCGCGCCGCCGCAGTATAAAAAAATGTGGCTCGAAGCCTTAAAGTTGATCGACGACAATATGGAATGGCTGAGCGAGGATGGATCGGTCATTGTGCAGATCGATCCGCGTGAATATGAAGAGTTTGAATTTAATAATCTAGTGGAAGGCGAGCAAAGGAAATATGGCAATACGATGCTT
Source organism: Chloroflexota bacterium (assembly GCA_039796675.1). Classification (GTDB taxonomy): domain Bacteria; phylum Chloroflexota; class Anaerolineae; order Anaerolineales; family Villigracilaceae; genus Villigracilis. Next base: position 10,505 of record JBDKJK010000225.1, on the reverse strand, counting down.
GTGTTTTATGACCGCAAATAACCCAACTGCGAGGTTCTCATGGTGTTGACTATTTTGCAATACATTGCCTGTGCATTGACAATTCTTGTTGGTGCCTGGTCTTTATTTTCCCCGGCAAGTGCAGGCAAATTCATCGGCTTAACGCCTGGAGGCGGACGTGGAATTACAGAAATTCGAGCTGTGCTTGGCATGTTCTTTGTCGCGATCGGTTTGTTTCCCTTCATTTTCCCAACCGATGCAACTTTTCAAATGCTAGGCTTTGCTTATCTACTGGTTGGGGTCGCTCGGCTGATCTCGATCTTTGTCGATAAATCGGGCAATCAGTCGAACTGGATCAGCGTGGCAAGTGAGTTTGTATTAGGCGCGATCTTATTTTTTTAGTTAATCATCGTCTTCTTTTTGTTGTCCATACGCCCGCGCTACTGCCGCTTCCACTTCATCCTTGGTGTGCTTCTCACATGCTACCAGTGGACGTTGCGGATGTGAAACTTTCTTCCCATCCAAGCTCATCACTTTAAAGTCGAATAATTTTCCATCGGCTTCATATAAAACAAAAAGCTGATGCAGCTTTCCGCACACGATACAACCATGAGTTTCATTGCGAGATTGTCTTTCGGTCATTTTTTGCTCCAAAATATAAAGTGACTGTCACCTTTAAGGTGGCAGTCACTTTATATAAAAATCTACTCTTCAGAGATCACGATCGATTTGATCTTATCACCTTCAAAGTTGGGGTTTTGATCCGGGTCGCGGCGGGTGATGCCATTGACCACATCAATGCCTTCAACAACCTGACCAAAGATAGTGTAACCGCCGTTTAGAAAATCAGCAGCATCAAAGGTAATGAAGAACTGACTTCCGTTCGTATCACGCCCTGAGTTTGCCATGGCAACCACCCCCGCCTTGTCAAAGGTCAGGTCACTATCTTCATTTACGAATTGGTAGCCAGGTCCGCCCATGCCGGTGCCGGTTGGGTCACCGCCCTGTGCCATAAACCCTTCGAGCACACGGTGGAAAGTGACACCATCAAAGAAACCCTTGCAGGAAAGAAACACAAAACTATTGACCGTGATTGGAGCTTTATCGGCATATAGTTCGATCTTGAACTGCCCGCCGTTTTCCATTTCAACATTTGCAAAATAAGATGTGCTCGCATCCACCATCATCGGTGGCGCGGAGTCATACTGTTCTGCAACAGGAATATCTGCAAATTGTTCACAGACCAGTGAATTCTGTTCAACCGTTGAGCCCTGCTTTGGCAGGAACTGCCAAACAAAAAACACGATCACAAGCAAAACAAGCCCACCGGCGGCATACTGAATATATTTTTCAGTAGAGGCTGCCTGCTGCTTGCTCTGTTTTACCAACTTCTTTTTCGACATAAATCTTCTCCTTATTTTTTCTTGAATTATACCTACTTGCGCGGTCAACTTTTTTCCTGTATCCTTGCAGGTGATGAGTTCCATTTTTAAAAAACAGATCGCCCTGCCACAAGACCATGGCTCATGGGTTTTTATTTTTAGCCCATTACTGGTAGGCATCTTTGCAGGCAGATCGTTTCAAATCCCAAGCCTTTATCTCGTAATCGCGACGATGACTGCATTCTTGATACGCCAACCGTTGACTGTGATCGTCAAAGCCTTAAGTGGACGGCGCTCCGCTGCGGATCTTGTCCCCGCTCGATTTTGGTTGCTGGTCTATGGCATTCTCGCCGCCTCAGCCTTAACCGGGCTTATCCTCTCCGGCTATGGATACATCTTATATCTTGCAGTGCCAGGGGCGCCTGTCTTTGCATGGCATTTGTGGCTGGTGAGCAAACGCCGGGAGCGAAAAAAAGAAAATGTTGAAGTTATTGCAACTGGTGTGCTGGCATTATCTGCACCTGCGGCATATTGGGTTGGGGTAGGCAAATACGAAGCCTTCGGATGGTGGTTGTGGCTGTTTTGCTGGCTGCAATCGGCAGCTAGTATTGTGTACGCCTATCTTCGGCTGAGCCAAAGGGAAGTATTGCAGGAACAAGCCGCGGTCAAGAGTCGAGGCGATGGGTGGAAGATGGGTAAGCGTGCGATGGCATATACTTCCTTCAATGTGATTCTATCCGCAGGGTTGGGAATATCGGCTTTGGTTCCTATGTTCATCTCCATCCCGTTTTTGGTGCAATGGCTGGAGGTGGTTTGGGGCATTACACATCCCGCGGTGGGGTGGAAACCTGTCCGCATCGGCATGCGTCAGTTGATGATCAGTATCTTGTGGACCATTCTATTCATTGTTTTCTGGAGGTAGCCATGGACGAGATGAAATACGAATTGTTAACCGAACTAAGTGGACGAATGCAGGCTGATTTGTTGGAAAGCTATCTCGAAGCCAATGGAATCGACGTAGAGTTATTTCAAGAAGCGGTTGGACATTCGATTTATCCTGTTACCATCGATATCTTGGGGCATGTACAAGTTTTCGTGCCAAAAGAAAAAATAAAGAAAGCTCGAAAATTACTTGAAGCCTTCAACGGTGCAGATTAATTCATTTGCACAAAATTCGGATTGAACAAACCGACCCTATATAGGAGTATTCATGGATTTCGATCTAAATGACGAACAAAAGACCTGGAAGAAGATCGTACACGAGTTTGCAGAAAAAGAGCTGCGCCCCAAAGCTCGCGAAGTGGACGAGAAAGAAGAGTTTAACTGGGAGGCATTCCGCAAAGCGGGACCGATCGGGCTAACCGGTATGAGCATCCCTGAAGAATATGGCGGCTCGAATGTGGATGCCATCTCGAATGCGATCGCTATGGAAGAACTAGGCTGGGGCTGCGGCTCAACAGCGCTGGCGCTCACAGCGCATAACGGCTTGGGCACTTCTCCGCTCGCTTTGTATGGAAGCGAAGAATTAAAGAAAAAGTGGCTGCCTGTGGTTGCCAGTGGAAAGAACAAACTCGGAGCACTCGCGCTGACTGAACCTGGTGCAGGTTCTGATATTCAAGGCGGGGTAGCCACTCGTGCCGCCAAAGATGGCAATGAATGGGTCATCAATGGCGCAAAGATGTGGAATACGAATGCCAGCATCGCTGAATACATCATCACCCTTGTGCGCACTGACCCGGCAGGCGGCTCAAAATCACTGAGTATGATTCTTGTGCCTACCGATGCAAAAGGTCTGACCATTGGTCCGGCTGAAAAAAAGATGGGGCTGCGCGGCTCCCCCACGCACGGTGTGACCTACGATAACGTACGGGTGCCGCTCGGAAATTTGATCGGACCCGAAGGGCAGGGTCTTAAGCAAACCTTGAACACGTTAGATGGCGGACGTATCAGCATTGGCGCAATCTCGATCGGGCTAGCAAGAGGCGCGATGGAAGCGGCAATCCAATATGCGAAAGAACGCAAAGCATTCGGGCAATCGCTGGCAGATTTTCAGGCAACCCAATTCAAGCTCGCAAATATGGAGATGGAAATCGAACTGGCGCGGACGTACATTTATAAAGCTGCATGGCTCAAAGATCAGGGACGCCCACATGTTAAAGAAGCCGCAATTGCAAAACTATTCGCCACCGAAATGGCAGAACGTGTTATTTATGATGCGATCCAGATCCATGGCGGATATGGTTACAGCCGTGAGTACAATGTGGAACGCATGTATCGTGATGCACGCTTAATGACCATTGGCGAAGGGACGAGTGAGATACAAAGGTTGGTAATTTCAAGGCATGTTTTGGCTGGTTAATGCAGATCTGCCGAGGGCTAATCCCTCGGCAGATCTATATAAAATTTCTTAGTTTATTAGACTGTGATCAAATCTTTGATCTGATCGAAGGTGGATGGTCCCACTCCAGATACATTCAAAATATCTTCGATAACAGCAAACGGTCCGTTTTCAGTGCGATAATCGATAATTCGCTGGGCAATGGTGGGTCCAATACCAGGGAGTTTATCCAATTCCTCTATAGAGGCGGTATTGATGTTCACCAATTCGTTGTCATCTGGGCTTGAAGGAGCGGGGGTTTCTTCGGCTCCAGGAAGCACTAAGCTATCGTCTTCAGAAGGATTAGATCCCTGCTCATTACTTGGCTCTTCACCCGGCTTGTATGGGATGGTCAATTGTTGCCCATCTTCGAGAAGGGCAGCCAGGTTGATCGTATTGACATCTGCACTTGTGAGCAAACCGCCTGCTGCATCGATTGCATCTTGAATGCGCGCACCTTCAGCAAACTCATACAACCCCGGGCGCGGCACCGCGCCAATGACATGCACAGCAATCGGTTCTTTAGTAGGAGCAGGCTGGAGAGAAATCGGTTCCCCTGCAGGCGCACGGGTAATAAACAATAACAACCCGGCAAGGGCAAAACCTGCCATTACACCGACTAAAGAATAAAGAACATTTTTCATACACCAGATTCTACCCTAACTTCATAATAAGCAATCCTTCATCAATCTTGCGAACTGCTTTAGAAAAATCAAATAATTTTTTCATGCGCTGAAAATAGCGTGGCATTTCATCGAGTTCGATGGCGCGGAAACCGAACTTCTCGTACATGGGCCCATTGTGTTCAATACACATCAAATACAACGGTCGCGACGACTGTGCCAACAACTTTTCAATAATCGCACGTGCCACTCCCCGCTTCTGATACTTGGAGGTTACCGCAATCGAAGCCAATTCAAGGATGCCTTGCCCGTGAGGCTTGATCTGACCACAGCCGATTACCTGCCCATTTTCTTCTACTGCAATGAGAAAACGCCTCCAATCTAACCCCATGGGATTGATCTCACCTTCGTGAATGAGTTGCTTGATCTGAGGGAATTCTGCTTCCACCGCCGGGCGGACTTCATACTTAAGCATGTTACACCACTCCTGCAGCGACAAGAATAATGAATGTCGCAATAAACCAATGGATCAAGAAAGGGTAGAAAAAAGATTTCGTGCGCCATGCCACCCAGCCGAAGGCAAATCCGCCAAAGATGGTGGAGAGGGTTTCTACTTCAGGCTTGCCAACATGCGCCAGAGCAAAAGGGACGGCTTGCAGCCAAAGAGCTTCGGGTCCCAGTTTGCGGGCGTAGGAAAAAAGGATCAAGCCGCGGAAGAAGAATTCCCAGCCGATCAGGTCAATGAAGGTTGTCCACGGCAGCCCTACTACAAAGCGTTCATAATATTTCTTCATCGACGCGTCAGTGTGACCCAAAAAGTATATGATGGGTGCCATAATGGCAATGCCAAGTAAGGTATAGGTTAGCCCCAGTTTCCAATCGCCAAAGGAGAAACCGTATTCTTGTGGGTTCTCACGAAATATCAAAAGAACGATCAAAAGCGGAATGACGAAGTACAGCAAGAAGCGGTCTAAATATTTATGAGCAAAAATAGTTTGATAATGATCCACCATCAAGAGCAAGGTGCTAATAATGGTAACTACGACGATCTTCCAGTCGAAGGTCAGCTTTTCACCGATGAGGGTTTTCATTTTGGGGGATGTTCTTACTTGCGTAGTTTTTCGATGCGGCGGGCAATATAGGATGAAAAATAGCCATCATACTTAAGCCACAATTCAGGCAATTTCCAATCATTTCCGGTCACTTTATGGCGGCAGGTGGGCAAACCGCATTGACAGTCAAACTCGTCGTAGGGTCCGCCATCCGACATGGCGTAATCAAAGGTCAGTTCTTCACCAGCTTCGATGTTTCGCATTGCCACCAAACCGATCTGACCGGTGAAGCCTAAATTTGGTTCACAAGCATGGTTGAAACAATCGTTCGGCTCTTTTTTTTCAGCGGTAAGGATGTATAAATCTTCGTCGATCTGCAAGACGCGCTGTGTGAAACGCGGCATGTTTGGGTCGAGCTGGCTCTTGTGCAGGATGGTTCCACCCCACAGAGAGATTAACTCGCCTTTTTCGATGGATTGGATCGCATACACGCCGCATCCACTAGAGGATTTTGTGCGGGCTTCGCATTTTGGGTTTAAGTAGGAGGCTGTCATATATGGTGTAGAGAATATCAAATGGGGAGAGGCAAGTCAAGTACGGGGAAGAGCGAAAAGCGAGACAGCCGTCTGGCTGTCTCGCTTCATCCACTTATTTTGTCTCGCCGGTCGTATCGGATGAAGATGCCGAAATCCGTTGGGCGAAGAAGATGGGCAGGAAGGTGATTAGCATCACCAGCATGGCTGCCACATTTGTAACGGGGCGGTCACGCGGGCGGGAGAGTTGGCTGAAGATCCAAATGGGAAGTGTGGTCTGTTGACCAGCTGTAAACGTGGTGACGATAACTTCGTCGAACGAGAGGGCAAAGGCAAGCATACCGCCAGCCAACAAAGCCGTGGCAATATTGGGAAAGACTACGTATAAAAATGTCTGAAAGGAGTTCGCGCCGAGGTCCATGGAGGCTTCGATCAGTGAGCCTTGCATTCTGCGAAAACGTGCAAGGACATTGTTGTAGACGACGACCACGCAGAAGGTGGCATGACCGATGACGATTGTCCAGAATGAGAAGGGAATATCGAAGCCGCCGATGGCTGCACGCAGGGCGATGCCGGTGACAATGCCAGGTAAGGCAATTGGCAATACAAGCAGAAAGGAGATCGCTTCTCTACCGAAGAATTGGCTGCGATATACAGCCGCAGCGGCAAGTGTGCCCAGAATCAGCGCGGACACTGTGGCAATGGCAGCCACTTGCAAAGAAAGGGTCATGGCACGCCATAGGTCTGGTCGTTGCAGAGCAACGCCAAACCATTTGAATGTAATACCCGGGAGCGGAAAACTGTAAGTCGTTTCGTCTGGAGTAAGTGTGTAGAGGAAGATGATCAAGATTGGGAAGTGCAAAAAGATCAACGCCGCATACGCTGCGACTTTTAGTGCCAATGGAGCTTGTGATGTTGATGAGGAGCTATTTTTAGAGGGCATCGAAGGCTCCCAATCTGCGGGCAATGAGCAGATAAATAACCATGATAACGACGGGTCCCATGGTCATGGCGGCAGCAAGAGGAATATCTCCAGCGGTGCCTTGATACGAGTAAACTGCCTGCCCAACAAAGAACTTTGAATTGCCAAGACTTAAGGGGATGATGAAGTCGCCTAGAGTTAACGAGAAAGTGAAGATCGAACCTGCCACCACACCAGGAAAAGCAAGCGGAAGCAATACAGTTTGGAAGGTTTGCAGAGGTTTTGCACCAAGGTCGCTTGAGGCTTCGACGAGGGAATGCGGCACTCGTTCAAGCGCAGTTTGAATCGGCAAGATCATGTATGGCAGCCAGATATAGGCGAAGACAATAAACATACCAATAGGGGAAAGTGCAAGAGATGACCCACCAATCCCTTCGATAGAGAGCAACCAGTCTAATACACTATTCAACCCAAGCAGGTTAATGAACCACGAAAGGATGCCTTCTTTGGCAAGAATCAACTTCCAGGCATACACGCGGACGAGGTAGCTTGACCATAAAGGGATCGTCACTGCAATAATGAGCCAGGTCTTTAATTTGGGTGAGGCATATCGTGCAATGAAATAAGCAAGCGGAAAGGCGATCAGCGCATCGACAAGAGTGACAGCCGTAGCCATGATGGTGGTGCGGCTAAGAATTTCGAGGTTGGCAGGTTCAAAGATACGGGCGTAGGTGCTTAATGTAAATTCCCGCACGATCAAGCCAGTGAAGGGTTCAAGATAATAAAAGCTATTAACTAAAAGATTGAAAAGGGAGCCGAGGTACACGACGAACATGTATGCCAGCGGCGGTCCGAGCAGGAGCCAAAGAACCAATTTTGGGCGCAGGTAAAAGTAGGTGGATAAGCGCTGTAACATTCCTACGCTCCCATTTTGCTGATGTGCTCTTTGTTCCAATGCAGGCGGGCGCGCTGACCTTTTATTTTCAACACGTCCATCGAAGTGGTCTTTAGATTTTGTTCGATGACGACCAAATCTCCGCCGCCATCAAGTTCAACATGGTAACGTGTGTATAGCCCAAGATAGATCACATCTCGTACAGTACCATCGCTGGTATAGCTGTCTGATGGTGCTTTATCGTTGATGCTGCCCAAATGGATTTTTTCAGGTCGAATGGAGAAGGTGATCTCTGTGCCTGTAATGCGTTTTGCCACATCTCCACTAACAAGGTTGGATGTGCCTACAAAGTTAGCAACAAACTTGCTGATGGGATGTTCGTAAATTTCGGAAGGTGTGCCAATCTGCTCGATCTTGCCTTGGTTAAAAAGGGCGATACGGTCACTCATCGTCAGAGCTTCTTCTTGATCGTGGGTGACAAAGATGAAGGTAATACCGACCCGTTTCTGGATCGCCTTCAACTCGATCTGCATTTGTTGGCGAAGTTTCAAGTCTAATGCGCCGAGGGGTTCATCGAGTAACAAAACTTTGGGGTGGTTGATCAAAGCCCGGGCAAGTGCGACGCGTTGTCGTTGTCCGCCAGAAAGTTGGGATGGTTTGCGTGCGCCAAAGCCAGAGAGTTGAACAAGGTCCAGCATCTCGTCTGCGCGTTTGATACGTTCTGCTTTGGCAACATTTTTGACCATTAATCCATAAGCAATGTTATCTGCCACGGACATGTGTGGGAAGAGGGCGTAATCTTGAAAGACTGTGTTTACGTCACGCTCATACGGGGGGAGGTTCGAAACATCCTGCCCATACAGATAAATATGACCCGACGTGGGTCGGTCGAACCCTGCGATCATGCGCAAGCAGGTGGTCTTGCCGGAACCGGAGGGTCCGAGCATGGAGAAGAATTCACCGTCACGAATCTCAATGTCCGCTTCGTCTACTGCGCGAACATCTCCAAAATAGCGGCTTACCCGTTCGAACTTGATGGCTGGCATCGATTGATTGGTCATTTTTTTAGAAACCTGATTGTTTCAAAATAAAGGCATCAGGCGAGACGAGTCCCGCCTGATGCCTACGTTCACAAAACTAACGACCGCCGATCACAGCAACATATTGTGTGACCCATTCATGATAGGGTACACATTCCATACGTCCATCGCCACAATCGGTAGTGGGAGTGCGCCACCATTGGATCTTGTCGAAATCGTTCAAACCATTGTTGGCACAGCCATCCGGTCCAAGCAAGTCGTTGCCTTCGCAGGCATCGAGGCGAACAGGGATGTTTTGGAACCAAGCAGCAAGATCACCCTGCACCTTGGGGTTCAATGACCATTCCAGCCACTTGTACGCGCAATTGGGGTGTTCAGAATCCACATGCAGCATGGTGGTATCTGCCCAGCCTGTTGCGCCTTCCTTCGGAACAACTTTATCGATCGGTGCACCGCCGCCCTTCAATAAGTTCGCCTGGAAGGGCCAGGAGCCAGAAGCAGCCACACCTTCGTTAGTGAAGTCATCCATCTGGATGAAGGCATCGTGCCAATAGCGGTTGATAAGCGTGCGTTGCTGGCGGAGTAGTTCGATAGCAGCGTCAAACTGTTCGCGGCTCAAAGCATACGGGTCGGTAATGCCGAGGCTGGGATTGGCGCTCTTCAGGTACAGAGCGGCATCCGCAACATAGATCGGACCATCATATGCCTGAATGCGTCCCTTGTTGGATTCACCGTCTGGCAATGTCATTTCTTCAAAGACAACATTCCAGCTATCGGGGGCTTCGCCGCCGAAGACTTCTGTATTGTACATGAGGATGTTCTGACCCGAAGAATACGGCACGCCATAATGCTTGCCATCCACAGTATGCCAAGGGGCATTCTGCAAACGTTCATCAATTTTGCTATAGCTGGGGATTAGATCAATATTGATCTCTTGAACACGTCCGCCCGAGATCAGGCGGTTAGAGGCATCGCCAGAGGCGGTTACGAGGTCAAACCCGCCTTCATTCATCAAGGCGACCATTTCGTCGGATGTGGCAGCGGTTTTGTTGGTTACGATACAACCAGTTTCCGCTTCAAATTGCGTCACCCAATCGAAATTTGGGTCGGTCTCGCCACGCTCGATATAGCCTGCCCACGAAACAATGGACAAAGCCCCTTCGCCTTCACCGACGGACTGCAAAGGTCCGCCGCTTTCCCCGCCGCCACCTGCACCTGCACAAGCAGATGCCAGAAGGCTGACAAGGACCAGTACACTGAACATTACGAACCATTTCGATTTCATTTTCTCACTCTCCTTTGAGTTGTAGAAACTAAGGTCGCAGTACTGTTTTTAGAGAAAGGTGTACGTTTTTTTCGGGCGAGCCTCCTTTTTTCCCTTGAATATCTTAGAGAATAAAACGACACCCTACAATTCTGCGGTGTCGTATTTATTATATTATAGTTAAATTTCAGATTAAACGTCAATCATCTATTTCCGAATAATACAAAGGGTATAATCTGGTAAACCCACTCTTGGAGATTTAATGATGACCGAACTGCCAATTTACCCGCTGACCGACGAACATAAAATGCTGCGCGATGCCGCCCGCGATTTTGCTCAAAAAGAGATCGTGCCCATTGCCGCCGAGTTCGACGAAAGCGGAGAATTCCCACATGCCACGATTAAAAAGATGGGAGCTCTGGGGTTTATGGGCATCGA
>JBDKJK010000224.1:0-3260 GCA_039796675.1 Chloroflexota bacterium | reverse complement strand
CTATGATAAATTTGATTCTCGTACTGCGGGTCATTACGTCAGCCGTGCAGAAATCCCTGCCGACATTTTCAACGACAGCCGCTACACCGTGGGCGTGAATGCCAGCTCGTTTGGTGTGCGCCGTTACTTCATGGATGAGACTGCGCTGGCATTCAACGTGGATATTTCCGGCGCGCCCGGCACGCAATGGGCTGAGCCGCGTGTAGGACCGGTGCGACCACGACTTGCGTGGAAAATCGAAAAGATTGGATAACAAGTAAATGGTAATTGGTGATTCGTAATTACCATTTACTATCCACTATTTACCATATGGCAAACAAAAATCCACTCCGAGAATTACTAGGCGACCTGCCCTTCACTGCCGAGATCGACTGGATTCTTCGTTCGAAGAATCGTCCGCGCAAGGATCATTACAATCTGACGCGTTTACAAACTTCATTGCCTGCGGCTGTGAAGGCGGTTAGACCATTTGCACAGAATGCAGAGACGGGCAAAAAAGTTTTATTCTTTGCCACCCTACATTATTGGATCGAGCAATCTGCATATCTTGGTCTTGCCCTTGCAGGCATCGGTCATGATGTAACCCTCATGACACTGCCTTATTCTGAGTGGCATAAAGAAAAAGATAAATTCATGCAACGACAGCGGATATTGCATACGCACGATACGCTGAAAATCCTTGCTCCGTTGGTAAAGCATGTTTCGATGTTGGATATGCAAACATCGGCACGTGCAGCTCATGGCACGTTGCGCGCGGTTCGGCATGATGACCTGCCTGAGAAAATTCAGACGGATATAAAAGAAATTTCACTTTGGGATGCACAATACACCCTGATGCGCGAAGAAGTGGATATGAACGATGCGGGCGATCGTGCTTTGTATGACTTGCGCATCGAACGCAATACCTTTGCTGCCAAAGCCGCCCTCGATTGGATGCAAATTAACAAGCCTGACGTAGTGCTTGTCCCCAATGGCTTAATCCTTGAAATGGGAATTGTCTTTCGTGTGGCGCGTTACCTCGGTATTGAAGCGGTTACCTATGAATTCAATGACCAACGTGAGCAAATTTGGCTGGCGCAAAACTCGTCCATCATGCGGCAGGAGACGGATTACCTGGTTGAAGCGCGCTGTTCCCAGCCGATGACCGATGCCATGTTCGAACGTGTTGCCGATCTCGAAAATGCCCGCCGTGGCGCGCGTGTGTGGGGCAAGTCAAAACGACTTTGGCAGTATGTCTCTTCGCAGGGAGCCGATGCCACCCGCAAACAAGTCGGTTTGGATGACCGCCCTGTAGTGATGCTCGCCGCAAACGTTTTGGGTGACAGCCTCACACTGGGACGCGACATCTTCGCCGCATCAATGACCGAATGGATCACGAAGACTGTCCAATATTTTGCCAAACGAACCGATGTGCAACTCGTTATCCGAGTTCACCCGGGTGAACGATTGGTGCCGCAAGCCAAGTCGATGGGTACGGTTGTGAAAGAGGCGCTGCCTGAAATTCCAAGTCACATCCATGTGATTGGTGCAATGGACAATGTCAACACTTACGACTTGATCGAGATCGCCAATGTCGGTCTGGCATACACCACCACCGTTGGGCTCGAAACCGCCATGAACGGACGCCCCGTCATTTCGTGCGGGCAGACTCATTATCGTGGGCGCGGCATCACTCTCGACCCCGGTACATGGGACGAATACTACGCCACCCTTGAAAAAGTGCTGGCAGATATCCCTGCCCATCAGATGAACGAAAAGCAGATCGAGTTTGCCTGGAATTATGCCTATCGTTTCTTCTTCGAATACCCGCGTCCCTTCCCCTGGCGTTTGATGAATTTCTGGGATGACCTGGCTGTATGGCCCCTTGAAAAAGTTTTGAGTGAAGAAGGCATGGCGCAATTCAAAGATACCTTCGGCTTTTTGGTGGGCGAGCCGTTTATGTGGAAATAACGTAGGGATGGGGCTTGCCCCCATCCTTGAATTTGATGAAAAGATATTGTGAAAGAAACAGGGCGACCCTCGCGGCCGCCCCTACGGAATAATAATGACCAACGAAACCAAACAAAAAGTCCGCGAGTTTTACGACGAGATCGGCTGGATGCAGGAAGATGACGGCAATTATCAGAATGCCCGTTATGAAGACCTGCGCCCTGTCTCGCGCGAATACATCCACAAAACGCGCCTACGCGTGATGAATGGACTCATCCCTGCCGGGCGCTTCATTCTTGACGCCGGGTCTGGTCCCGTCCAGTATGAAGAATACAAGACCTATTCTGCTGGCTACGAAAAACGCATCTGCCTTGATATCTCCATTCAAGCCTTGCGCGAAGCCCGCAACCGCATTGGTGACCACGGTTTATTCGTGGTCGGTGACTTGGCGAATCTGCCCTTCAAAAAAGATTCCTTCGACGGCGCGGTTTCGATGCATGCGATTCATCATTTGGCATTGCCTGAACATCCCAAAGCCTATGCAGAAATCCACCGTGTGTTAGCACCAGGACGCACCGCTGCCATTGTCAACGGCTGGAGTGATCCGCTCATTAGCCGCATGGCAGAGCCATTGATCGGGCTGGTTCGCAAATTCTCGGGGCGTTCTGCCAAGAAAAAAAAGGAATGGCTGAGTGAAGACGCTCCCGCCGGGACCTTCGTGGAGAAAATGACGCCTCAATGGCTCAAACGTGAAATTGGCTCAAAAATGACAGTGGAACTCAAACCCTGGCGCGGACTCAGCACCCGCATTTTGCGAAATTTCGTCCGTCCCTTTGGCGGGCGGGCATTCTTGAAATTCGTTTTTTGGCTCGAAAATATCTTTCCGAAATTTTTTGCCGAGAACGGACAGTATCCGTTGATCGTAATCCGTAAATCGTAATTCGTAATGTTTTTACGGATTACGTATCACGCATTACGAATTACTCACTCCAAGATAATTCCTGAATGAAGAGACTCTCTCCTGAACTTGTCTTCCTTCTTCTCATCTCTGCCATTGTGTACCTTCCGCACATTGGCAATTTGACCTATTACAAGGACGATTGGTATTACATTTACGATGGCATGTTGGGCGGCGCGAAGATATTCCATGAAATGTTCCGCATCGACCGCCCTGCGCGTGGATTTTTCTTCGAGTGGTATTTCTCGCTGATTGGCACAAATCCGCTGGCTTGGCATGTAGGCGCATTCGTTTGGCGGGCATTGGCGGCAGTGGGCGCGTTGTGGATATTCAATATCCTTTGGAAAGAAAATCGAAAATTCAATTTCATTGC
>JBDKJK010000223.1:0-4771 GCA_039796675.1 Chloroflexota bacterium | reverse complement strand
CCAGGCATCTTTGCCGAGTTCCTGCGCAAAGCCTTGTTCCTTGAGTTGACTCAACGCCAGCGAAACGCCTTCGGGGTTGGTGCTCATGGCGCGTAGCACCGCGGTGGAATGTCCACGTTCTTCATTGGGGTGCTGCATGGCAAGCGTGTTGAGGTCTGCCAGTACGGCTTGTGCGCGCAGTTGACGTCGGTTCTGCAAGTTGCGAAACCAGTTCCAGACCAGTCCGCGATTGGTGGCGAACAGCATCGAGAATAGAACGATGACGCTCATGCACAACACGATCACCGGACCCGTAGGTAGTTTTTCCGCCGAACCGCTGATCAGTGTTCCGCTCACGCCAGCTATGGCACCGAACAATCCGCCGAGGACGATCATGTTTTTGAGTTTGTCCGTCCACTGCCGCGATGCTGCGGCAGGTGCCACGATCATGGCAGACATAAGCACCACGCCCACGGTCTGCAAGCCAATGACGATGGCGATAACAAGTAAGGTAGTGAGCAATACATCGAGGAAGCGAACAGGGTAGCCGAGGCTTGCCGCGTACTCCGGGTCGAAGGTGATGAGTTTGAATTCCTTCCAGAAGATTATGAGCAGGGTGATCGCCAATGCGCCAATAACCGCCATTGTGACCACGTCACTTTGTAAAAGAGTCGCAGCTTGCCCGAAGAGGAATTTATCCAAACCGGCTTGGGTGGCATCGGGCAGTTTTTGAGTGAAGGTCAATAACATTAGCCCCATGCCGAAGAAGACTGAGAGTACCAAACCCAGAGCGCTATCATCCTTGATGCGTGTGGTGCGGATAACATTCAGCATGAAGAGCGTCGCCAGCCAGCCTGCGATCAACGCGCCAAGCATTAACACAGCAGGTTCGCGGCTACGGGTGATGAGGAAGGCGATCACAATGCCGGGCAACGCCGCATGGGAGATGGCATCACCAAGTAGGCTTTGTTTACGCAGCACTGCAAAAGACCCAAGCGCCCCGCTGACGATTCCCAAAATGGCAGAGCCAAGCGCTACTGTCCGCAAGGTGTAGTCGAAGAAGAGGTCGTAAAAGAGTTGAGAAATATCCATAAGAAGAGACCATTGACGATAGACGATGGAGGTTGTCCATCGTCTATCGTCCGTCGTCAAGAATTAATGCTTTCCATTCTCCGCACTTAGAAAGGCAACTTTGCCACCGTATGCCTTGCGCAGATTCTGATCGGTGAAGACCTCGCTCACAGGTCCACAGGCGATGCGGCGCACATTGAGCATGGTAACCCAGTCGAAGTATTCGGGCACGGTTTGCAAATCGTGATGAACGACGACTACCGTTTTGCCTGCCGAGCGAAGTTCTTGCAGCAAGGTCACGATGGCGCGTTCGGTGGTCGCATCTACACCTTGAAAGGGTTCATCCATGAAATAAAGTTGCGCATCTTGCACGAGTGCGCGTGCAAGAAAAACACGCTGTTGCTGCCCTCCAGAGAGTTGGCTAATCTGCCGCTCGGCAAAGGATTTCATCCCAACTTTATCGAGGGCGTCCAAGGCTGCGGCGCGTTCTGAAGCGCCCGGTCGTTTGAGCCAGCCAAGCGCGCCGTAACGTCCCATCATCACCACATCCAGCACACTGGTGGGGAAGTCCCAATCCACGCTGCCGCGTTGAGGCACATAGCCAACGAGGTGACGCTGTTCCGAATACGGCTTGCCATACACGAGCACTTGCCCCGCCGCGGGTTTGATCAACCCTAAAATGGATTTGATCATCGTGGTCTTGCCCGCACCGTTCGGACCGACGATTGCCATCAACGTGCCTGATGGCACTTCCATGTCCACGTCCCACAACACAGGTTTGTCTTTGTAGGCAATCGTCAAGTCGGTTACATCAATTGCATTGATAGCCATCTTATTCACCTTTCAACGCAGCGGCGATGGTATCAATGTTGTGGCGCACCATGCCAATGTACGTCCCCTCGGGCGTGCCTGCACTGCCCATTGCATCCGAGAACAATGAACCGCCAATTTGCACATCAAAGCCTTGTGCCTGCACCGCCGCCTGCACTGCTTCCACATTGCGTTGCGGCACCGATGACTCAACAAAAATGGCAGGGATCTGTTGCTCCACGATAAAACTCGTCAGGTCTTGCACATCGGCTGTGCCCGCCTGCGCCTCGGTGCTGATGCCCTGCAAGCCGCGTACTTCAAAGCCATACGCCTTACCAAAATAATTGAAGGCATCATGTGCGGTAATGATGACGCGTTTTTCAGCGGGGATGGTTTCTGCTTGACTCAAAACATACTGATGCAATTCTTCGAGTTGCGCGAGATACGCTGTCGCGTTCGCCTCATACGTGGACCTGTGGCTGGGGTCAATTTCAGAGAGCGTTTCCTGCACCTGTTCCACTGCTTTCATCCACATGGTCACATCGAACCAAACGTGCGGGTCATATTGATCGGGGTACTGCGGGTTTGCTAATAAAGTGGTGCGGTCGATCTTGTCTGTCACTGCAACAGTCTTGATGCCGAAGTCGTTCATTTTCTCCAGCACTTCACCCATCTGCGCTTCGAGATGCAGACCACTGTAAAAGATCAGGTCAGCCTCTTGTAAGCGGCGCACATCGCCTTCGCTGGCTTTGTACAAGTGCGGGTCTACGCCTGCGCCCATCAGCGCAATTACTTCCACGTATTCACCGCCGACATTTTTGGTAATGTCCGCGATCATGCCGGTGGTAGTGACGATGTTCAACGTACCGTCTGTATTTGCACCTGTATCCCTCGCGCAGGCGCTCAAGAGCAGGGAAACCATGAGTACAGCTAAAACTATGTTCTTCATTTACTTCTCTCCAATTACCCGAGTTTGGGAAGCAGGCTTCCCGAGTGTTTCATGTAATTTCGATATTGCTCGCCAAATTGCTCGATGAGCAACTTCTCTTCTTCCGGTACGCGGATGGCGATCACAGAGATGATGATGGCGAGCCCGCTAAAGCCGATGAACCAATTCGAGGTTAGGAAAAGAACCGCGGTTTGCATCAGAAGAAATGCAAGGTAGATCGGGTGTCGCATCCGTGCATAAGGACCTTCCGTCACCAACGCCGGAACCTTCAGTAAACGCAAGGCAGGGTCAAAGTCTGCGCCAAGTTTTTGGCTAAGGGTCTTGTGACTCGAGGCATTCAAGATGATTGCGAAAATTCCTAGACCAAGCCCAGCCCAGCGAACCCATGCGGGGAAGGGCAGGTTGGACCATTCCATCCAGTGTGGGGTGAATGTCCACGCGAGAACGCCAAAATAAAAAGGGATGCCAAAGATGGTGCGAAGTTTCAATAAAAGTGGAACTTCATTTTCGTTGTGCATTTTCATGCGGGTAGATCTGTCTTCTTTGCCAGCTTTTGCCTTTTTTGAGTAAGCGGTCATCACATATGCAAAGCTGAAAAAGAGGATAAAGAATGCGATCTTGAAAAAGATTTCGATGAACATACTGCTCTCCTATAGGTCACGCTGGAAGCGTGACCTATAAAATCATTTTATTAGCTTTGGGAGGAAGCGCCCTGTCCGTTTCATATATACGCGATATTCATCGCCAAATTTTGCAATGAGGTTTGCTTCCTCTTTTGGCGTGCGGATCGCCATGAGAACAAAGGTGAGTGCGCCCAGTGCGGCGATGAACCAACTATCTGCCATCATTCCGAACGCCAGGAACATTGAAGACCCAAAGGTATAAAGAGGATGACGGATATATTTGTAAATTCCGTTCGTGACGAGTTTATGTTCTTTGCGGGTTGCACTGACAGGCGTGATACCCGTGCCAATACTGTTGAATAACCAATAGATACCAAGTACACAGATGATGCCAACGCCAAACCCAAGCCAGCGAGCCCAATCTGGAAGCCCGACTTTGGACCAAGCCATCCACGCCGGGTTGATGAGGTAGACAAATGGGGTAAGCCAAAGGATCAGCCCGCCGATGCGGATGATCGTCATCATGACGGTACCGTCTGCTTTGCGGGAAAGTTTTTCTCCTGATTCTCTATCCGCTTTGAGACGGAAATAAAAAGAAATGCCCATGCCAGTGAAAAGGATTAGGGCGGCTAAAATGCGGAAAATGTTTTCATTCATGTTTATTGATTGCCTTTCATTTTTCTGATTACTTCTAAATATTTTTCATGTGGCTCGGCGGTTAGCCCATTGATGCCCTGTTTTGGAAAATACCAACCATGTAAATACACCTGCCCACAGGTCATCAAAGCGATCATTCCCCAGAATGCATATCGGCTGAATAAAATGCCAATGACGGCTAAAATGCCCACAACGATAAAAAGCTTTGTAACTCTTCTTTGAGCAGGCAGATGCTTTTCAAAATTATTGAATACAATAAAATAAGCAAGGCTTGCAATCGTCAAGACGATGAGGATTTCCGTCAGGCTGACGGCTGGTATGGCTGGGAAAAGAACCGATCGTTCGAACATGTCCTATCAACCTTATTCAATAAAGATCCTGCTTGTAATATTCAAGCCTAGTACCGAGGTTTTCTTTCCAACCTTTATGGTCAGATTGTGGTCATAAGAGGAGTAATCCTTAACTTCGACTTCTGCATTTAGAACAAGCCCCAGGCTTTCGAGATGTCGCAGCAGCTCTGTATCTGCATTGACACAGGTTACAACTCCACTTTGCCCCGCCCGAAGAGACGATAGGGGAGTAGACGAGTCCACGGGCATTTTCAGATCTTCGGTGGGGATCAATTCGCCATGCGGGTCGCGAGTGGGGTGTCCCATTGCGGCGGCGATGCGTCGCTCGAAAT
>JBDKJK010000222.1:0-4048 GCA_039796675.1 Chloroflexota bacterium | reverse complement strand
CAATGATCATCGATGCGATGGATATCTTGCACTCAGACGTTGTGGATGGCTTCTGCCTCGTCTCCAGTGACAGTGATTACACCAGGCTGGCTACGCGCATTCGCGAGACTGGCATCTTTGTAATGGGCATTGGAGAAAAGAAAACGCCCAAACCATTTGTGAATGCATGTGATGTGTTCGTATACACAGAGAACCTTGTTGTCGCTAAAAAACCAGCACCCCAGCAAAAACCTCAAAAAGGCGGTGCAAAGAAAAAAGATGAACCCGACCCTGTTCCCCTGCTGACCCAGGCATTTGAAATGGCAGTGCAGCAAGATGGTTGGGCAGCTTTATCAAGCATGGGTAATGCCCTCTATCAACTTGACCCAGCCTTCGACCCACGCAGCTATGGGCACAAACAACTTTCGAAAATGATCAGCAAATACAAAGATCGTTTCGAGATACGGCTGCAGGATATAGACGGGTCCACTCTGTTCCACGTCAAATTGAAGGAATAAGCCAGGGTAGGGCAAACCGCTTCGAGATTAAGCCTTGAAGCGGTTTTATTTTTTATTTCCCTGAACAACCTCTTCATATACCTTAACAATGGCAGATGTTATTTTCTCCCAAGCATATTCCGTTGCATAATCTGCAGCTCGTTTGCCCATTGTCGTTCGCAACTCATTATCACCCAACAGGTTCGAAAGTTTCTCGCATAACTTGCCGGGGTCGCTATCTGGAATGGTGTATCCCGTTATGCCATCTTGAACCAGGTACCCAAGCCCGCCCACTTCAGAAGCGATCACAGGCGTGCCACATGCCATGGCTTCCAGCGCAACCATACCAAACGATTCATACAAAGACGGCATCACCAAAACCTCTGCGGCTGAATAATAATAAGGCAGGGTATCTTGTGCGCGTTTTCCTAAAAATAAAACCATATTGCCCATACACAAGTCGTCACATATCTTTTGCAGGCGTATCATTTCATCAGACATATTATCTGGGTTTACATCTGGCTCGCCGCCAATAATGGCAAGATGCACAGGCTGTTCGCGATTTGTCAGGCTCATATCCAAACAAGACATGGCTTTGATCAATGTATCAACACCTTTCAGCGGTTCAATGCGCCCAACAAAAAGGATCATACGATTTTCAGGTCTTAACCCAATGAACTGTTTCGCCTCATCAGCGGCAATCGGATAAAAATGCCCCGTATCTACACCTGGGGGGATGACCGTTAGTTTAGACGCGTTTGCCTTGTAAAGGAATCTTAACTGGGTCAGTTCTGCCAGTGTGGCGACAATCACCCGGTTCGCCCGCCTGAGCACCTGCCTCTCACCATTCAACCTACTCTCATCTGCACGTTCATCCTCTGACCTTGCCACTCGATTCTTCATCTCGCCCAATGTATGATACATATGCACAATAGGCACACCTCCCCAGGCATTGCTCAATTTCTCTGCCGCCAACCCAGACATCCAATAATGACTATGAATCACGTCGTACTTGATGCCCTTCTCTTCGGCAAATTTGATGACTCCTTCTGCAAATTCAGGGATGTAATTCGCAATATCACCTTTGCTGCGCGGTTCTTCCGGCCCGGCAGGGATGTGTACCACACGGTTCCCATACCCTAATTCATGGACAATATGCGGCACATGTTCATCTTGTGAACGTGTGAAAACATCTACATGAATGCCCTGGCGCCCCAACTCTCGGGTCAGATCACGGACGTAAACATTCATCCCGCCGGTATCCTTGCCACCTAGCGTGGCAAGCGGACAAGTATGGTACGAAAGCATAGCAATACGCATTAATTAGTATCTCCCATACAATGACGCTGCGAAAACCGAAAAACTTGCGTGAATGGGGTAAATCTTTTATAATCTCGCCCGCTATAAAAACGCCACCGTAGCTCAGCTGGCAGAGCAGACGATTCGTAATCGTCAGGTCGTGGGTTCGTATCCCACCGGTGGCTCAGAATCAGGAAACCCCAAGCAGGGTTTCTTTTTTTATCGAAAATTACAAAATAAAGGTGAAACCACAAGCGTATCCATTTGTAAGCGATAATAATGTAAAATTAATTCGGTCACCCCTTTAGCCATGCAAACGATCAAGGAATTCATCAAAAATATACTTAAGAGCAATTCTGCAGAATTGCGCCCTATTATTCTGGCTATTCTCGGGGCTGCCACTCTTAGTACAGGCGCACTGGCGATTATGGATGTGAATCGCCAGTACATGCTGGTGCTACTGGGAGTTTTTTTGGTTTCATGGGTTGTCACCTACTTGGGGTATACCACCATCGGCAGTTGGAGTACATTATTGTTCGGGCTCGTCATACTTTCCATTCTTGTTTTTAAAAATAATGGAATTCGTGATGTTGCCGTTATGGGGTTAATTGTCGTACTCATCGGAGCAGGGTTACTGGCAGGGAAGCTAGGGACGATCTTTATCGGTTCGCTTATTATCCTGGAGATCGCCATTTATGGTGTGCTCGAAGCCCGTGGGCTGGTCACCAATCAACTCAATGCAACTAATTATTTTTCTGATTATCTTGCACTAACCATCACCATTAGTATGATTACCATTTTGCAATGGATGGTTATCAATCAACTAAATCATACGATCCAAAAAGCAGAGCAGGAACTGGCAGAGCGAAAAAGGGTACAGTTGCAGTTGGAGGGAGCAGAAGCACAATACCGCGGGTTAATCGAAAGTATTCGAGCCATTGTCTATTCTGCAGAGCCAGGGCTTATGGGACCCTGGCATTTTATCAGCCCACGGATCTACGAAATGACCGGGTTTGCTCCCGAAGAATGGATCAATGACCCTGGGTTCTGGCAGGCACACCTCCACCCAGACGACCTCGAGAAGGTGCTTGAGGATGAACGCACTTCCATGCATGAGGGCAAAATGCCCAGGTTTGAATACCGGTTCAAGAAGCGAGATGGAAGTTACATCTGGATCTATGATGAAAGTTTTGTAGTTCTAGATACCAACACACAGCTGGTTCAAGGCTTTTTGCTAGATATTACCGAACGGAAACAAACCGAAGAGCAGCTAAAGAATCGCATTGCAGAGCTTCAAGCCGTTCACGGCATTAGCGAGAAACTCGTTCAAAGAACCGATCTGCAGAAACTGATTCATGATACTGGTGAACAGATTCGAACTGTGCTCAAAGCCGACAATCTTCTCATCGCCGTTCACGACCCCAACACCAATCTGATCCACTTCCCCTACGACTTCGACTCGGGCATTCTGCGCCGAGATGTACCCATTCGCTTCGGCGAAGGGATGACCACCCGTGTAATGGAGGGCAAAAAACCGGTTATCATCGAAAACGATTGGGAGAGACGTGCAGCAGAATTGAATGTAATCAATACCACCAGCCTGCCAGCAAAATCATCTGTGGCAGTTCCGATCATGACTCCCGAACGGGTGATCGGCATCATTTCACTGGAAAGTATAGAACATGAGTATGCCTTCAATGAGAATGATGCACAATTGTTAATGACCATCGCTTCGAATCTGGCTGTCGCTATTGAAAAGACCCGGCTGCAAACCTCCATTAAACATGAGCTCGAGATTCAGGAAAAGCTGGTTCTTGAACTGGAACTAAAAAACGAAGAGCTCGAGCGCTTCACCTATACAGCTTCACATGACCTGAAATCGCCCCTCATCACCATTCGCGGATTTCTTGGCTACCTCGAACAAGACGCCCGCAAAGGCAATTTCGAGCGCCTTAATTTAGACATTCAACGCATCTCTGATGCCACCGACAAAATGCACCGACTATTAAGCGAACTTCTAGATCTCTCAAGAGTTGGGCGGGTTATGAATGAAAAAGAGGATATCTCTTTTGATCTCATCATCGCGGAAGCGCTCAAACGTGTAGAGGGGCAGATCGAAGCGAAACAGGTTCGAGTTCGGGTAGGAAGCGGCTTCCCCATTGTCTATGTAGACAAGGAGAGACTCATTGAGGTGGTCCAAAATCTTGTGGACAATGCTGTAAAATTCACCAGCTCACAAAATCAGCCGGATGTTGAGATCAATTATTATCTTA
>JBDKJK010000221.1:0-2966 GCA_039796675.1 Chloroflexota bacterium | reverse complement strand
TTCTTTTCAACCTGACCCGTTAATGACCTCAGCTTTTGTGATTGGCATGTACTTCCTGTATCGTTGGAGCGAGGCAAATTCCCCTCTCCTTCAGGGAGAGGGGTTAGGGGTGAGGGAGACTTGGAAGTGGGCGCTTCTCGCGGCAGTCTTCCTCGGCTTTGCCACCTATGTGAAAATCGTCATTGCTTTTTTTGTGGGTGCGGCAGCGATCTCGATGGTGCTGTTCACCTTGGGCAGAGACTTTTGGAAGTCCAAACAGGTTTGGGTGATGGCTGCCATCATGGTACTGCCCGCATTGCTATTTTATGTGGTGCTCGGTTCCGGGCGGTCTACTGAATATTTCTTCGCGTGGACGGTGGCGCTGATGAAGCTCATCACCAGCACAGACTTTTACACCAAGTGGCTGGCGTTTCTTGGCACACTCTTCGGGTTGACCATCCTCTTCCTTGGCATTGCGGGCGCGCTCATCGCTCCTTCACGTATGCGCTGGTTGCTCGTCAGTTTATGGATCGGTTATTTGCTTTACGGGCTCACCTTGCCTTTCCAGATGTACACCCACAGTTACTATCACATTCAACTGATTCCCATCCTTGCGCTGGGACTCGCCGTCGTGTTGAGTCCGCTCACTGAAAGTGTGGCAGGCATGGGCGGAGTCGGACGCGTGGGCTTCGTCGCATTGGTCGTGGCTGTCATTGGATATCAAGCCTACGTTGCGCGTTCCGTTCTCGTCGCTGAAAGTTTTCGTCATGAGCCTGCGTTCTGGAATGAGGTGGGTGAAGCCTTCCCGTCGGATGCAAAAGTGATTGCGTTGACTCAAGATTATGGTTATCGCCTTATGCTCTACGGTTGGCGCAAAGTGGATACCTGGCCCCTCGCCACGGAACTCGCCGCTACCCGCAACCCCGATAAAGATAATGCCGCGCAGTTCGATGATCTGACGGAAGGAAAAGATTATTTTCTCGTCACCGCGTTTGGGCAGTTGGAAAAACAACCCGGGCTAAAGAAAATTCTCGATACATATCCCATTGCCATTGAAGGCGAAGGATTCATTCTTTACGATTTACGATAAACGTAGGGGCGACCCTCGCGGTCGCCCTTTATATTTCAACCCATGACTCTCGTTTCCATTATCACCCCCTCCTACAACCAAGCCAAATATCTCGAGCATACGATGCTCTCTGTTTTGAATCAAGATCATCCCCACATCGAATACATCGTCGTGGATGGCGCCTCCACAGATGGAAGTGTGGAGATTATCAAAAAATATGCGGGGAAATTGGCGCATTGGGAATCGGCGAAAGATAAGGGACAAGCCGAAGCCATCAACAAAGGGTTTGCACGCGCCACAGGCGAGATCGTTGCATGGTTGAATTCGGATGATTACTACCTGCCCGGAACGATCAGTGCGGCAGTGAAAGTGTTTGAAGAAAATCCTGATGTTGTTTTGGTGTATGCCAATATGCTTGCCGTGGACGAGAACGGGAAGACTTTCAACACCTTGAATTACAAAAAACTTACTCTTGAAGACTTGATGTGCTTTCAGATCATCGGTCAGCCTTCTGTTTTTATACGCCGGTCTGCCTTGCAAAAAACAAGCGGACTTGATCTCACGTTTCACTTTTTACTTGATCACCTGCTTTGGATAAAGATCGCCAAGCAGGGAAAACTTTTGCACATAAATCAAACCTGGTCTGCGGCACGCTACCACGCCGAAGCGAAGAATGTTGCCAAAGCCGCCGAGTTTGGGCTTGAAGCCTTTCGCATTTTGGAAACCATTGCACAAGATAAAGACCTGGCTGCCACGCTTTTGAAAATTGACCGTCGTGCTCACGCTTCCGCCTTCCGCGTGGATGCGCGTTACTTGCTCGATGGCGGGCTGCCGGGGAAAGCATTGCAGGCATGGTTCCGAGCCTTGTTCATTTACCCGCCGGTGGCGTTGAAGCGCATGAATATTTTTGTTTCGGCGGTCTTGAATATTTTTGGGTTGGGGAAATTGCGTCAGATGGTTTTGAAGCGAAGAAAAAAAGAGCATCAAACCAAGTGACAGTCACCTCAAAGGTGACTGTCACTTTTTATTCAGGGATCGTCAACCTTGTTTTCGATGGTTTTTGTCCGCTGGCGTAAAAGCTGCGGTTAGCGTTGACGTAGTGTGGAAAATCTTTCATCCATGCGCGGCGCGTGTCGTAGCCGAAGAGTTCAACGTACGCCATGAACAAATCTGCGTTTTGGGCGCTGAAGTAATGCGGGTTGCGGAAGAACATCTCAAGATAGCCTGCCACGAATTCCCCATCATTTTGAAAAACATACGGATGCCCAACCGGAATCGGCTGTGTCAAATCTCCATTTTGGCGAGCCAGGTAGCGGGTCAGTTCGAGGCGCTTTCCTTGGAGGAAGAGAGTCCGCGCGCGAGGATTGAAGATGTCACCATCGCGTGGACTTAATCCTGGATACAAACCTTCGCCTCGCTGCATGGACCCGGAAGCTGCGTCGAACGCATTGAGCATGTGACCCAGCTCATGCAAAAACGGACAGACCCCCGGCGCTGATCCGTTGAAGCCTTCAAAGAGACGCGACAGAACGATTTGAATGGACTCGCGCGTTGGGTTGTAACATCCGCCCGATACGCCGCCATCTTGATGAAAGGCTTCGGGCGTGGTGTAAAGTTGAAAGTGGCGCGGGCTGGAAAGAAAACGCGCAAGGATGTCTTGCCGAAAGTAAAAGACTTCGGCGAGATGCCCCGCTACCAGATGCCGCACCGATGCAGGCATGTGCGATGTTAGATTCGTTTTGTTTGCGCCGATGAGGTGTAGATCAAAGTTGGGGTGCTGCGCAATGTGTTGAATGAGTTGATAAAGCGAATCAACATCGTCGAGCATGCGCACAATGGGAAAATAATGATCGAGAGTGCGAAAATCGCCCGTAGAGTCAAACGTCAATGCTGCGGCTTGCGGACGGCATTGTCCGTT
>JBDKJK010000220.1:0-2876 GCA_039796675.1 Chloroflexota bacterium | reverse complement strand
AGGCTTCGCGTCCAGGAGGGCGGCGGAGAAGCAAGGAAACTTGGCGGTATGCCCAAGCATGTTTGGAAAGATCATCATAAATGATGAGAGCATCGCGACCGGTTTCCATGAACTCTTCACCAATGGCGGTACCCGCATAAGGAGCAATATACTGAAGCGCCGCAGATTCATCTGCAGAAGCCATCACAATGATGGTGTGATCCATCGCGCCATTTGCCTCAAGAATACCAAGGGTACGAGCAACAGCGGCTTTCTTCTGACCGACCGCCACATAGATACAAGTAACACCCTTGCCCTTCTGATTGATGATCGCATCAATGGCAACCGCAGTCTTGCCGGTCTGGCGGTCGCCGATGATCAATTCGCGCTGACCGCGACCAATCGGGATCATCGAGTCGATGGACTTGATACCGGTCTGAACCGGGGTATCCACATCCTGACGTTCCACCACACCCGGAGCAATACGCTCAATTGGGCGGAAGCCTGTGGTTGCGATGGGACCCTTGCCGTCGATCGGCTCGCCCAAGGCATTGACCACACGTCCGATCATGGCGTCACCTACCGGCACAGAAGCGATACGTCCCAACCCCTTCACAGACATGCCTTCGGTAATACCTTCATAATCGCCCATCACGATCACACCGACGTTGTCCTTTTCAAGGTTGAACGCAACGCCGATCACACCGTTGGCAAATTGCACGAGTTCCTGCGCCTTGATATTTGCAAGACCATGAACACGAGCAATGCCGTCACCCGCTTCAAGAACAGCACCTGCTTCACTGACGTTGAATTCGGGCTTAAATCCCTCAATTTGTTTCTGCAGATCACCGGTGATCTGCTTGATCAAGTCTGACATTCGGTAGCCTCCACCAAAAAAATCGTTTTACGTACAACAACCCGGATAAGTGGCTTATCCGGGCGCATCATCTTTTCTCTTGGCACTAGTGAGTAAGCGCACAAGCGCGCTAATGATACCTGAAAGGTGGGCGATTGTCTAGCACTCCCCAAATGGG
Source organism: Chloroflexota bacterium (assembly GCA_039796675.1). Classification (GTDB taxonomy): domain Bacteria; phylum Chloroflexota; class Anaerolineae; order Anaerolineales; family Villigracilaceae; genus Villigracilis. The sequence continues at coordinate 1,863 of JBDKJK010000220.1, read as the reverse complement.
TGAACGAATACCTTCTCCCCTTGTCATCCATACATCTTATACTATACTACAAGGGTGAAAATTACAGGAGCGACCCACACATAGATGAACACTCGCCGCCCGTCGAAACGACCATGGAAGATCGCAGTACTTGCCAATATTAAGGATGATCATCAGCCCAAGCCGGATAATGTGCCACCAGACGCCTTTGCTGATTTTGACCATATCGAAACCATCGATTCGATTCGTTCCGCGCTCGAAACGGATGGGCACACTACGGTCTTTATCCACGCTGATAGAGAACTCCCCTACGCCCTTAAGAAAGCAAAACCCGATATTTGTTTTAACCTTGCCGAAGGTCTTGGGGGCGATGCACGCGAAGCACAAGTACCTGCATTATTGGAAATGCTCGCCATCCCCTACACCGGTTCACGCGTTCTTGCCAATGGCATATCTCTTGATAAAACATTGACCAAGCGCATCTGGCGTGACCGCCGACTGCCCGTAGCACCTTTTCAAGAATTCCAATTTGGAGATGAGCCCCTTCGCCCCGAATTGAAATTCCCGCTCTTCGTCAAACCTGCCCGCGAAGGGACTGGCATGGGCGTGGATATGAAAGCCATCGTCAACAACGAAGCAGAATTACGCGAACGTGCTGAGTATCTCATCAATGTTTATCAACAACCAGCACTGGTCGAAAATTTTTTGCCAGGCCGAGAATTTACCGTAGGCATCCTCGGACGCGCCGATGCAAAATTATTTTCCCGTCACCCCGAATGGTATGAAAAAGACGGCTTCCACCGCTTCCCCGTTTTGGAATTAGACACAGGCAATACCGAAGGTCCGTGGGTGTATACCAATGAAGCCAAATCTAAAGACGTAGGTCCCGAAGGAAACGAAGGCTTCTTCTGCCCCGCCAACATTGACCCCGAATTAGAGAAAAAGCTAAAACACCTTGCCTTCCGGGCACATAACATCTTAAACGTTTTGGACGTATCGCGCACCGATATTCGTTTGGATGAAGAAGGCAACCCGCGCCTGATCGAGATCAACACCTTGCCAGGGCTTACGCCAAACTACAGCGATCTCTGCCTGCAAGCCGCAGCCGAAGGCATTAACCACACCGATCTCGTTTTGGATATTCTCTACCTCGCGGCAGGTCGCTGGGGCATGCTGGAACCTCGCGAAATAGAAACAAATGGGAAAAAGAACGTCAAATAAAAAAGAAGAGACCTTCGGGAGGGCGGCACGGTATTTTTGAGGCAACTTGTAGTTAGCCATATCTTATGGCTGGATGTTGGGTGACATAGATCGCCACAAATGAAAAAAAGGAGGATTGTTACTGCAACGACCTTCCTTAAATTTGCTACAATGCAACCCTATGAATGACCATCAAATAGATCGGAGATTTCTGACCGCCTTTGCCTGGGTTTCAATCGCCGCCGCCATTCTGACGATTGGACTAAAAACAGCCGCCTATTTTTTGACCGGCTCGGTGGGTTTACTTTCAGATGCCCTCGAATCTCTAGTGAATCTTGTCGGTGCGCTAATGGCGTTGACTATGTTGACCATTGCCGCGCGCCCGGCAGATGAAGACCATGCCTATGGGCACAGCAAAGCGGAATATTTTTCCAGCGGCGTGGAAGGGACGTTAATTTTGATTGCGGCAATCAGCATTATTGTTGCCGCCATTCCAAGACTCATCACGCCACAGCCCATCGAACAAGCATGGATCGGTTTGAGCGTCTCTGCGGGGGCATCCATCGTTAATCTAATTGCAGCAGTGATCTTATTAAGGGCGGGTAAAAAACATAATTCCATTACGCTCACAGCCAATGCGCATCACTTATTGACCGATGTGTGGACATCTATTGGTGTGCTGAT
>JBDKJK010000219.1:0-4158 GCA_039796675.1 Chloroflexota bacterium | reverse complement strand
TATCTTTCGGCTGCCATCGCAAAAATTGATGGATTGGTCAAACACATCGAAGCGAGTGGAATCCCAGTAGAAAAGATTTTTATCGGCGGGTTTTCGCAAGGTGCCAGCCTTTCTAGCGAATATGTGATTCGTAATCCGCGTGTGTATGGCGGTTTGCTCATTTTTAGTGGCGGTTACATTTGGCAAAGCGGTAAACCTCGTGAATCTACTGGAACCTTAGACGGCATGCCAGTTTTTAACGGCTGTTCAAATGTAGACCCATTTATTCCGTTAGAGCGGGTGAAAGAGACAAGCGCCTTGCTCACATCCCTCGGTGCGGAAGTGACCGAGCGGATTTACCTCAACATGGATCACACCATCATTGATGAAGAGATCGAGCTGGCAAGAGAGTTGATAGAAAAACGTTTATGACCTAATAAAACAGCCCTAGTATGTATCTGCTAGGGCTGTTTTTTGTTATGGTATGGGAATTGTATTTCCCGGTGCACGTGCTATAGTGTGAATGGATGGGCGTTTTCCCGCCTATGATTGCACTCCCATGAAAGCCTTTACGCATTTTTTTCGCCGCATCTTACAAGTTGGTTTGATTGTCATCCTATTGGGGGCATCTTTTTTGCCGACAATTCACGTGGGCGCACTCCCATCAGCTTTATTAGGACAAATCAGTTTCGTTGCCAATATTGAAACAGCAGGAGTGTCTATTAGTGGGACAGGGTTGCCGCGGACTGCGCAACTGTATTACCGTTTGATCGGCGAATCGACCTGGCGCACGGGTCACAACCTGATGCGCATCGATGACGGACGATTGGTGGGTAGCCTTTTCAATTTATTACCTTCCACAACTTATGAAGTCAAGCTGTCTGATGGTGCAAGTGAGATCACCGGCTCATTCACGACACAAGTTGATGAGTTAGTTTTTGCCCCAACGAATGTGATCTATGTTGATGACGATGCGCCAACAGGCGGGGATGGATCTATGTCTGCGCCGTTTCGTACGATTCAGGAAGGGGTCAACCGCGCCTCACCTGGGACGCAGGTCTTGGTGGCAGATGGGTTGTATCGAGAGTCGGTTACGGTTCCAGCTTCGGGAACGGCTGGAAATTGGATTCAGGTACGGGCGCAGGGTGGAGGCGCGGTTTTGGATGGGTCCACATCCATCCCAGCCGAAGAGTGGAAACAGTACGAAGGCAAAGCAAACGTTTGGTATGCCAAGATCAACCCGGGGATTAAATATCTTGCACGCGATGGGCTCCGTTTTTATCAATATGATTTTTTGAATGACCTGCTCAATGAACGCGGACATAATAATGTGACCATGAATGAAGGCTGGTACTACGAGCCCGTCAATGGACGTTTGTATGTGCGCGTGCCTCGTAACCCGAATAAATACACTTGGCAGGTTCCGCAGTTTAATTCTGCATTCATGGTCGATGGGCGTGACTGGGTCTGGATCGAAGGGTTTGAGATGCGCTTCTATGGCACTGAATATGGATGTGGTGTGTGTTCAAAGAATTCTTCGCATATTGTCATTCGTAAAAATAAGATTCATCATATTCAAAACCCGGTCCATGTAGAGTGGACAGGTGGGGAAGATCGCGGAAACGATACCCGCATCGAATATAACGAAATGTACGACACCCTCCATGGTGAGTGGGCATGGAACGCGGTCAAAGGGACTTCGATGGAGTCGATGGCGATCATCTTGCGCGGTCACATCGGCGCGATCGTACGCGGAAATACCATACATCATTACTTTAATGGAATCTACACGAGTTCTTCTGCCGCACTGGATAACCCCGGCGTGGCGTTTGATGCTGATATTTACAACAACCGCATAACCAGCATCGGAGATGACGCGCTTGAACCCGAAGGGACCTGTGTCAATCATCGCTTCAGGAATAATGTGATTGATTCCACGCTAGTAGGAATTTCTCTTGCCCCCGTAACGATGGGACCTACATGGGTGCTGCGGAATACCTTCTCAAATTATTCGGGCAGAAGCCTGAAATGGGATAAGAACTCGGATGGCTGGGTGCTGATCTATCACAACGCCAGTTGGACGAATCTTGCCAACCCAAATCAGGCAGAGTTGATCAGCCCAATCTCTAATTCGGTATTGCGTAACAATATCTTTCAAGGCAATGGCTATTCCATTGAGGCGCGCAACCCCGGCGCAAGTGGCAATGACTGGAACTATGATAACTGGAGCACCTCAAGCGTGGGCTTCCGTTTCAAGTGGGAGGGTGTCGATCATTTCACCATGAATCAATTGTGTCGTGCATCTGGGCTGGAATGTAATGGGCACGAAGGCTTGCCGGGTTTCAGTAATCCGTTTGGTGGTGATTTTTCCTTGCAAGCTTCCAGCTTGAATGTAGATCGTGGCTTGCTCATTCCTGGCATCAATGATTTTTTCTTTGGCAGTGCGCCAGATCTGGGTGCATTTGAGTCGCCGTATGGTGCTGCGCCTAGTGATATTGCAACGAATACGCCTTCACCGGTTTCAACTGCCATTGAAACACTCACTCCAACCGCAATTCCTATTTTTACTCCTACATTAACAACTCCTTCTCCGGTCCTATCACCTTTGGTACTTGGTGTCTTTCGTACAGACCCAACACCATCGAGTGCTGAACTTATTCATTTCGGGGTTTTGTTCTCCAAAACAGTGAGCGGTGTCGATGCAGGTGATTTTGTCTTAAGCGCCACAGGTACCCTTGCCGGGTACTCCATTACAGAGGTGATTGGTTTTGACGCAACCTATCTAGTGACGGTGAACACCGGCACAGGCGATGGAACGTTGCGCCTCGACTTGTTGGATAACGATAGCATTCTTGATGCATCTTTAATTCCATTGGGCGGACTCGGCGTAGGCAATGGGACGTTTACAACAGGTGAGACCTTCGTGATCAATAAAAACGCTCCACTCTTAATCTCCAGCCTGCGTGCCGACCCAAGCCCCACTGCCGCTGGAAGTGTGCGTTTCACGCTAACCTTCTCCGAATCCGTTAGCGGCGTAGATGCGGCTGATTTTGTTCTGTCAACTTCCGGCTTGAGTGAGGCGGGGGTTACATCCGTAAGCGGCGCAGACGGGCTTTACGCGGTCACCGTCAACACCGGCACTGGCAGCGGATCTCTGCGCCTCGACTTATTCGATAATGACAGCATCCTCGATGCTGCCGGAGCTCCGCTAGGCGGCACAGGTGCAGGTAATGGAAATTTTTCGGCGGGCGAAACTTACATCGTAGACCGGGCAACGCCTGTGACCCAGTCTGTGTCATATTCATCAGATGGGGCACAAGATGGTTGGGTGTTAGAGTCTAAGGAAACCAGCAACGTGGGCGGTTCGATGAATGCCAATTCTGCCACGTTGCGAGTTGGTGATAGTGCTCAGGATCATCAATATCGCTCCGTTTTACAATTTTCTACTGGAGCTTTGCCTGATAACGCCGTGATTACCCAAGCAATCTTAACCCTGCAATTGGAAACCATTGTTGGTGCAAACCCTTTTAGCACACATCGCACCATGTGGGTAGACCTTCGCCAGGGTGCTTTCGGAAGTTTTGGCCCCTTCCAGATTGGTGCATTACAGACCTCTGATTTTCAGGCGCCTGCCAGTTTCTATTCAGCCGGGGTGATGACCGATAACCCAGTAGCAGGCTGGTATTGGGTTAGCCTCGATTCAAGAGCTTTATCGCTCATCAACTTGAAAGGGGTCACTCAATTACGGCTGGGCTTCTTGCTAGATGATGACGATGACCGGCGCGATGACTACATTTCCTTCTTTAGCGGCAATTATGGCGTACCATCTGCAAGACCTCAGTTGTCAATCAAGTATTATGTGCCATAAAACCCGGGTTGTAGGTTCGGGAGAATTTAGGAACATCCAGTTATAATTTCCAGAATACTTCAACTTATCCATTGATCCCTGAAGGCGGTTCTTAATGACGAGTGTTTTTATTTCCTATTCCCGAAAAGATTCTGCGATTGCCCATACCTTGATGAGCGAGATCAAATCTCAAGGTATGGATGTATGGGTGGACTGGGAGGACATTCCGCCCGCAGTTGGGTGGCTGGACCAGATATTACAAGGCATCGAACAGGCTGATGCATTTATCTTTCTCATTAGCCCAGACTCGGTCAAATCTGAAGTGTGTAATG
>JBDKJK010000218.1:0-5960 GCA_039796675.1 Chloroflexota bacterium | reverse complement strand
TCGTATCAATATATTCCAGAGATAATTTCCAGACGTCTAATTGCTCAAACTTATAAGGCATAGTGATTGTCCATCGTCAATCGTCCGTTGTCCATGGTCAAGATCACCACTGTCTTTTCGCGCGTGCCCGTGAGCGGATAATAGTTGCGATCACATTCATGGTTAGCACAAAAACCAAAAGCACTAATGCCGTGCCATATTGAATTTGGATCGGCATTTCAGGCACTTGGGTGGAGATGACGAAGAGATGATAGGGCAGTGCCATGGTCGCATCGAAAGGGGAGCCGGGCAGGCGCGGAAGGAAGAATGCCGCACCTGTAAAGAGGATGGGGGCAGTCTCTCCGGCGGCGCGTTCCAAGCCTAGAATGACTCCGGTGAGGATGCCGGGTAGGGCTTCCTTTATAACGATCTTGCGGATGGTCTGCCAACGAGTTGCACCCAGAGAGATACTCACTGTGCGGAAGGATTGCGGCACGGAACGCAAGGCTTCTTCTGCTGTGCTGATGATAACTGGCAGAGTCATGATAGAGAGGGTTAATGAAGCAGCGAGAATAGAGGTGCCAAATTGTAGAAAGAGTACGAACAAGCCCAAGCCAAATAAGCCATACACCACCGAAGGGATGCCCGCTAGATTGATGATTGCCAAGCGGATGAGACGAGTCAACGGGGTATCTTTGGCATACTCAGAAAGATAAATGGCGGCTGCAATCCCTAATGGAACCGAGAAGATGGCAGTCCCAATGGTCAAATAGAGTGTGCCAATGATGGCGGGCAAAATGCCACCTGCTCGCATGCCATCATGTGGGAAACCGGAAAGAAATTCCCACGAGATGGCAGAGCCGCCTCTAAATAAGATGAAGATAACGGTACCTACAATGGGTAGAACGGTCACAACCGCCATAAGAGTGATCAGGCTGTAGCCAAGTTTTTGGACGGTGTGACGATTGCGAGCGAAGAGTTTCATCATGAGAGGATTCTCTCCGCTCGTTTCTTGGCTCGGAAGACGACCGATGACGCAATGACATTCACGGTCAACGAGATGAGGAACAGAATAATGCCGATGAAGAATAGGGTATGGTAATGAACACTTCCATTAGCGACCTCACCCATTTCGGCGGCAATGGTGGCGGTCATGGTGCGGACGGGGGAGAAGAGGCTGCCCAGGCTGGTTGCCAATACGGGCGCGTTGCCGGTGACCATCATCACGGTCATGGTTTCGCCAATGGCACGACCTACCCCAAGCATAATGGCGGTTAGCACGCCAGATTTTGCGGCAGGTAATGTCACACGCCAGATGGTCTGCCATTTGGTAGCGCCCAATGCCCAGGCGCCTTCACGATAAGCACGCGGTACAGAGTCAAGCGCATCTTCGGCAACGGAGACAACAGTGGGAACTGCGATTCCGCCGAGGAGGAGGGACCCAGTAAACGCGGTCAGACCCGTTGGCAGGTCCAGCAAGATGCGAAGGTTGGGAGAGACGACGAGGATACCGAGAAATCCCAATACCACCGAAGGGAGTCCGCCGAGCAATTCCACTAAAGGTTTGAGAATTTCGCGCATCCAACGTGGAGCGATTTCGGAGATGTAAACCGCGGTGCCGATCCCAAATGGGACAGCGATGAGCGCCGCGCCGAGGGTGACGATAAGTGAACCCGTAATGAGCGGCAGGATGCCGAACATCGCTTCAATGGGATACCAACGCAGGCTGATGAAATTGCTGCCTTCCACTTCGCCGAGGGCGGGCAAGCCTTCACGCATCAGGAAGAAGAAAATAAGCAGAACAAAAACGATGGCGGAATATCCGCTCGCTTTGATGGCTCTTGTAATAATGAATTCACGCCAGTTTAAAGATTTTTCCATGGTGCTCCACCGTCATTGCGAGGCACGTTCTTGTTTTTTTTGCGCCGAAGCAATCTCCAGTCTTATATGCGAGATTGCTTCGGGCGAAAAGCATCGCACTCACAATGACGTAATAATTGATTTATTTCACAGGCACAAAACCCAACTCTGCTACGATCTCTTGCGCTTCGGGGGAGAGGATCCAATCGAGATATTCTTTCACGATGCCCGTTGGCTCGCCATCCGTATACATATAAAGGTCACGTGCAATGGGGTAGGTCTTATCGTTCACAGTTTCAATGGCGGGCAGTACATACGCGCCGCCTGCTTCTTCAGCAATGGCAATCATCTTCAGGTCATCTGGCACATAGCCAAGACCATCATACCCAATGGCATTGGGGTTGCTGCGCACTTCAGAAATGATCCCCTCTGAAGAGGGCAGTAAAAGCGTATCGGTTGAGAAGAGCGTTTTATCTTCTTTGCTTCCCAGCCTTAAGACAGTTTCCAGAAAATAGACATGCGTGCCAGAGTTGGTCTCGCGCGAGAGTTTCACAATCGGTCTATCATCACCGCCGACTTCACTCCAGTTGGTGATCTTGCCGCTGTAAATATCGGAAATCTGCTGCAGGGTGAGTTCGTTGACAGGGTTCTCCGGGTTCACGATCACTGCAATGGCATCGCGTGCAATGATATGTTCTACTGGCTCAATGCCCTTTGATTGCGCCTCAGCAACCTCTTCATCTTTAATCTTGCGTGAAGCATTCGCTAGATCTACGGTTCCGTTAATCAGCGCCGCAATCCCCGTGCCTGAGCCGCCGCCTGTTACCGAGATGCGTACATCGCTATGTTCATTTTGGTAGGTTTCTGCCCATGCCAATGCCAAGTTGACGATGGTATCTGAGCCCTTATTCTCAATGTATTGAGCAGGAGAGTCAGACGCGGTATCGGTGGAAGTAGACCCGCAGGAGGTGAGCAGCAAAGAGGTAAGAAGAAGGAATGCCAGTGCGCGTTTCATCGGGTTGGATTATACCGCCTCTGACTTAACCGGGGCTTGATTCTGTTTCGACGATTTTCTTTCCGTTTCATCTTTCTTTTTGATACAATCACAGCTATGACAGCAACACAACCCGCTTTCACCGTTCAGAACATGGACTTTTACTATAGTGTTTCCAAGAAGACACTCTCCAATATTAATCTTGACATTCAACCGCAAAAAGTGACTGCACTCATCGGCCCTTCTGGTTGTGGCAAGTCTACCTTTTTGCGTTGTCTCAATCGTATGAATGACACCATCCCCGGCACAAAAGTGGATGGAAAAATTTTGCTCAACGGGCAGGATATTTACGACCCAAGCATGGATGTGGTCAATTTGCGCCAGCGGGTGGGGATGGTGTTCCAAAAGCCAAACCCTTTTCCACAGTCTATTTTCGACAACGTGGCGTTCGGTCCGCGAGTGATGGGCATGGATGTCAACTTAAATGAAGTCGTGGAAAAGTCTCTGCGGGCAGCGGCTCTATGGGACGAAGTTAAAGACGATCTACGGTCTGACGCGATGGGCTTGTCATTAGGGCAGCAGCAGCGATTGTGTATTGCCCGGGTGATCGCCGTACAGCCAGAAGTGATTCTGATGGATGAGTCCACGTCTGCACTGGACCCGATTGCCACCCTGCGTGTGGAAGAGTTGATCGCTGACTTGAAACAAGAATACACCATCGTTATTGTGACTCATAACATGCAGCAGGCTGCACGTGTTTCTGATTACACCGGATTTTTCTGGCTGGGTGAGATGGTTGAGTTTGCCTCCACCAATCAGATGTTCACCGTACCGAAACACGAATTGACCGAGGCATATATCACCGGAAGAATGGGGTAGGCGGTTTGTCACTCTCAGCGACAGTGAAGAGCCTCTTATTGCAGCGGTAGAGATCCTTCGCTCCGCTCAGGAGGACATCTTATGTGAAACAAAGCGAGTGGACGACACCTCATCCACTCGCTTCTTGTTACTCTTTATTTTCTTTTATTTTTTCCAAAACTCATCGTCGCTTGATTTGATCTCACCAAAAGAACCTGTGGCGATAAAGATCGTGCGTTCGCAAATGTTAGTCACACGATCGGCAACACGTTCAAGGTTGTGCGCCACCCACAAGAGCCAGTTGGCTCGCTCAATGTTCTTGGGGTCTTCGATAACAAAGATCATTAACTCGCGGTAGATCTGGTTGTAGAGCGCATCCACTTCGTCATCTTCGATGGGTATGGCTTTGGCGGCTTCCACATCTTCCTGAACAAAGGCGGTCAGGGCGCGGTGCAACATGTTGGCGCCTTTTTCTGCCATACGTGGAATATCAATGAGTGGTTTGAGCAATTTCTCATCGCCCATGCGTACATTGATGTTGGCAATCCCTTTGGCATAGTCGCCCATGCGCTCCAATTCAGAGATGATCTCCATTGTTGAAGCGAGCAGGCGCAGGTCGTGTGCCATTGGCTGCTGGGTGGCAATCAGGATCATCAACTGATTTTCAATGGCAAAGCGTTTTTTGTTGATTTCTTTGTCTTCAGCAATGATACGTTCTGCGGCTTTAACGTCGCGCTTTTTTAACGCTTCCACCGAGCCGATAATGGCATGTTCCACCATCGAACCGAGCAGGATGACTTCATCTTTGACTTGTTGAATTTCACTCTCGAACGTTTTTCGAATCATAAGTCCTCTTGTGGGTTGGTTACTTTCATTTTACTACTGTTAGATAAGTTCTGACGGTAGTCCACAGACCGCGGTCTCCGTCGATGGTCTATCGTCAGAACTTCTACCCAAACCTGCCCGTTACATAATCTTCGGTGCGCTTGTCTTTCGGGCGAGTGAAGATGGATTTAGTCTCGTCGAACTCGATCACGCCGCCTGCGCGTTGGTCGTCGATCATCATCATGGCGGTGTAATCGCTGGCGCGCGCGGCTTGTTGCATATTGTGTGTGACGATGAGGATGGTGTAATTCTTCTTCAACTCTTGCATCAGTTCTTCGATGCGCAGCGTGGAGATGGGGTCAAGCGCCGAGGCGGGCTCGTCCATCAGAATAATTTCAGGTTGAATGGCGATTGTGCGAGCAATGCACAGACGTTGTTGCTGTCCGCCAGAGAGGGCATAGGCACTTTCTTGAAGTTTATCTTTCACTTCATCCCAGAGTGCGGCGCTGCGTAATGATTGTTCAACAAGCTCATCCATTTTGCCTTTGAAGCCATTGATGCGCGCGCCCCAGGCAATGTTCTCGTAAATGGATTTCGGAAATGGATTCGGCTTTTGAAAGACCATGCCGATCTTGCGGCGCACTTCCACGGGGTCGATATCTTTGCTGTAGAGATTCTGTCCCTGCAAAAGCAATTCGCCGGTGGCGTAACAGCCTGGCACGAAGTCATTCATGCGGTTGAAAGAACGCAAGAGAGTGGATTTTCCACAGCCGGATGGACCGATGATGGCGGTGATCTTTTGTCGTTCAATTTTCAGGCTCACGCCTCTAACGGCGGTAAAGGCTCCATAATGAATGGAGAGGTCGTTCGATTCGATTGCGTAGGTAGGTGAGTTTTGCATATTTATTTCCTTGATGGGTGACGATGGACGATTGACCATAGACCATTGACAACCTTCTATCGTCCATCGTCTGTGGTCTATGGTCTTAATATTTTCTCTGGTAGCGATTGCGTAATAAAATGGCGGTGGCGTTCAATGTAAGCAATAGAATTAGCAGCACAATGATGGCGCTTGCTGCAATGGCATGAAATTCAGATTGCGGACGGGTTGTCCAGTTATAGATCTGAATGGGCAGGGCGGTGAATTTTGAGAACGGACCTTCAGGGTCCATGGTAATAAAGGTAGAAGCACCTACCACGATGAGTGGAGCGGTTTCACCGAGTGTGCGGGAGATGGCAAGGATGCTGCCCGTGAGAATGCCGGGGAGTGCGTTCGGCAGGACGTGATGCCAAATAGTCTGCCAGCGCGTCGCACCGACGCCATAGGCTGCTTGCCGAAGTGAATCGGGTACGGCTTTGATGGCTTCTTGCGCGTTGATGATGATGAGCGGTAGGACGAGGATGCCCATTGTCAAGCCAGCCGAAAGAACTGTGCGTCCGTTCG
>JBDKJK010000217.1:0-2996 GCA_039796675.1 Chloroflexota bacterium | reverse complement strand
TCGGCTCCGCTTAAGCTGGCTTTGCTTAGGTCCAGCCCTGCCAATTGCAGTGGTTTCTCTCCACTAAGGAGGATGCCCAGTTCTTCTTTTGTAAATTGCATCATCTTACCTTTTGATCTAGTTTATGGAAAGTTCTTTCAAAAACTTTTCCTTATTCGCCGAGCGAGCCGTTTTGCCGCTGGAAGTTTTGAGGATCCATTTTTCATCGACGACTTTGACGTGACGCAGGGCGACGGCGGAACTCTTCGTCACATGCTTGCGGATGGCATCTGCGATCGCTTCTTGCTCCGACGGGACGGTTGAATCAGCTTCGGCGATGATGACTACCTCTTCAGTACCTTCCTCTTCGTCATACATGCCGAAGGCGACGACTCTGCCTTTGTGAACACCGTCCACTTCACTGGCGAGTGATTCCAGATCCTGCGGGTACACGTTCTTGCCGCCGACGATGATGAGATCTTTTTTGCGTCCTGAAACGTATAACTCACCATCAGCAATGTAGCCGTAGTCGCCGGTGAGATACCAGCCGTTTTTGATAGCGGATTCGGTTGCGTCGGGGCGGTTGAAGTATTCGGTCAACATGCAATCGCTTTGCACAGCGATCTCACCGACGATGCGATTCGGCAGTTCGGTGAAGGCTTCGTCCACGATACGGACTTTCACATTGGGAAGCGGATGCCCGGACGAAGTCATCTGCATGGAGGGCTGGTCAGCTACGGGCGGGGTTGCGAGGCGCTTGGTCATGAAGGTATCGCGGTCAATCACATCCACGGCGGGCGTTCCATCCAGCGGGCTTTGAGCCACGGCGAAGACGTTCTCTGCCATGGCATAACAAGTTTGCAGCGCGGACTTCTTTAAGCCGTATGCCGCAAATTTTTCGTGAAAGAGATTGTGGCTTTCGACATGCACTGGCTCAGAGCAGTTGATGATGGCGCGCCAGGAAGAAAGATCAACACCTTCAAGATTACGCTCGCGAATTTTATGCGCACAAAAATTATAGGCAAAGTTGGGAAGCCAGGTGAGTGTGCCTTTGTATTGGGAGATGGCTTGGTGAAGTTTGAACGGGGCGCGTACCCAGTCGAAGGGCGACATGTTGACAAGCGGAATACGCAACAGCACGGGCATAAGGAAGCAGGCGATGAAGCCCATGTCGTGATACAACGGCAGCCACGAAACGATAACGTCACTGGTGGGGTCGATGCGCAGAGTTTGGCTGTAGGCGCTGAGTTGATTGAGCACGGCGCGATGCGAAAGCGCCACGCCCTTTTGTAAACCGGTTGTGCCGGAGGAATGTTGCAACACAACAATCTCTTCGGGCGACGATTTGAAACCTTGCAGGGTTTCAAAATTTGGTTCGCTCTCGGCTTCGATGGTGTTGGCAAGAATCACATGCTTGACCGAATCGCCTTCGGTCAGCGCGCTGCGCACTTCGGCTTCAAACTCAGGGTAGGTGACGATGGTGGTCGGCTTGGTGATAGAGATGAGCGAAGAAAGATCGGCGCGATATTTTTCAGGCGCGAGTTTCTCGGTGAGAAACGGCATGATGGATGGAATTGCGCCATGCAGAATCGCACCCCAGAACGCATAGACCAAATCCTCGCCGTGTTGGAGGATGAGGATGACGACTTCACCGGTTTTGATTCCTTCGCGGGCATACGTCAATGCAAAACGATTCGCGCCGCGAATGAGATCGCGATAGGTGAGAGGTTTATCCGCTTGACCAGCATGTTGCAAGATGATGCTGGTCTTATCGGGAGATTCTTGGTATGAGTTTTGAAGGAGGGTAGGTAATGTTGTCATTAGACGATAGACGACAGACCGCGGACGATGGACAACCAACTTATGGTCAATACCCTTCGGGTACGATGTCGTCTATGGTCTATCATCATTTTTTACTTGCGGGATGAAATGAGTGCAGCCAGTTGATTGAGATTATCGAACGTCTCGGCGTTCAATTCGGTATCTTCCACGCGGACGCCGAAGGTATCTTCAATGAAGAGCGCTAAGTCCATTAGGCTGAATGAGTCGATCAATCCGCTCGAGATGAGGGCTTCATCGGCGGAGATGACTTTGCTCGGCTGCTTGAGAATTTTCTCGGCAATGAATTTTGCGATGGGGGTGATAATTTCAGTGGTCATGGGTTTTCCTTATTAATAGTTTATCGTCATTGCGAGGGCGATCTTGTTCTTCGCCCGAAGCAATCCCCAACTTGGCTTTGAGATTGCTTCGCCGCAAAATGCAAGTGCGCGGCTCGCACGCGTGCCTGCGCACGGTACAGGCAATGACGGATTGAGTTTTTTTACTGCTCCTGCAACCCTCGCCTTACAGAATCCAACGCCTGCAAAGCCGTGAGGTTGCGCCAAGGCCAGCCGCTGAGCATGTTCTTGGGCTTATCGAAGAAATTGCGTGAGAACGAGAGATGGAAACCGTCGTTCAAATCTGTGTCGTGACCCTGATTGGGCAGGGGTTGAAGCGCCGCCCACAGATTCCACAATGGGATATCGTATTCTACAGCAATTTCGGCAATTTTGGCATTGATGCTGTTATCGCCTTCTACGTTATCCCCTTTGGTAGCAAGGATCGGAACCACGCCCTGGTCGATGGAATATTCGATGATCTGGCGCATGTACTTGCCATAATCATCCGCAGGGCGGTCATTGAAATTGGTCTCAAGGCTGATGATAGCGATGCTCGGGTTATGCAAGCGGAATTCACATTGAATCGGATTCTCGCCCTTGTTACATTTCTTCGGGTCTGCGCGCAGTGGAGTAAGTATGGCGGCTACATTATATCCATCACGCATGGCAAGACTGGTGCGAGAGAATGAGCCCTTATAATAGTCAATCGTATCTTGCAGATAGGAATATTCGCCGAGGCTGTAAGTGCCTTCATTATCAAAGTCAACAAGGTAAAACCCTGTGTTAGTTTGGCAATCGCCCACTTTGGAAAAGTGCGTTGGGTCGCGTCCGAGTTCTTGTCCGCGTTTGTAGATTTCG